>CACWOA010000079.1 GCA_902762395.1 uncultured Ruminococcus sp. | reverse complement strand
CTTTGTGCGCCGTCAAAAAGTTCTTGATGGATGAATCAGCGTTCATTGCATCAATGGCGTTGTCGATGGCTTCTTCCAATGTGCGCGCCGTTTTTTGACGGACACGCACGCTGTCAATAAATTCGGCATAATCCTTCAGCGGCTTACACTTTTTCATCAATTCCATGTTATGCCCGTAATTGATGTTGATCATTGTCACATTTACTTCGATATCCGACGGGGCTTCGGTTTCAAACGCGTCGGACAAACGCAGAACAAGTCTGTCACTCTTAGAATCCCTGCCGTTATAAAAACAAATGCATTTCGGCGTGGGTACCTTCTGCTGCTTGGAACTGTATCTGTGGTAGCTTCGGTTTTCCTCCACATACTTCGCATACACCATGCCGGCATAAATCAAAAACCTGACCGGCATATTGGGATTGAATGAGGATTGCTGCTCGTACAGATTCATGGTATCCGCCATCAAAAAGGAAACGTCGTTTTTCATGCTCATATACACCGCGTTTTCAATCGTGTTCAGATGGATATCTTCCGCGCGGGTATAATGGGAATCATTTATCGCGTTGTACAGGTTTAATGTCCATTCCTTGTTTTCGGGATTGCCAAAAATAAATTTGAAAAGCCTGTCTTTATATTCGCGATTGGCGGTCATCGGTATCACGTCCTTCCCATCTAATTGTATCACATCCGCGGGGGACAGTCAAGCTAAAAACCCGCCTCCGGCGTATATTCCTTGGGCAGCGTAAAGCAAAAGACAACGCCGTCTTCGGTGTTTTCCGCCCGATAGGAACCGGAATGCATATGCAGAATGGAACTGACGATTTTCAGCCCCAGCCCCGAACCGCCGTATTTACGGGTACGCGCCTTATCCACCTTGTAAAAGCTTTCCCAGATGCGGTCAAGGCTTTCTTCGGGAATATGACTGCCCGAGTTGAAAATCCGGCAAGTAACCGACGATGCATCGGAAGTCACCTCGATGGAGATTTGACCGCCGTCGGGCGTATGGTGCTGTGCATTGGAAAGAAGGTTATTGATAACCTCCTCGATACGACCGTAATCGGCATGGATCACCGAATCTCCTTCGGCACGGAACGCGGTGGTAATGCCGTGTTCGGCAAACATATAGGACATGGTCTTCAGCCGCTCCTCCGCCAGCTCCGCCAGACTGAACTCCGTGATATCCAGATAGGTGCCGGATTCCAGCTCCGCCACATTGAGAAGCCGCGCGGCAAGATTATTCATCTTGACCGCCTCATCCGCGATGACACTGCAATAATAGTCTTTTTCCTCATTGTTGACATTGAGCTGCAATCCCTCGCAATAGCCCATAATGATGGCAAGCGGCGTTTTCAGCTCGTGCGAGACATTGGAAATCAGCTCCCGGCGCATGATGTCGATCTTTTCCTTTTCCTCGATATCCTTCTTCAACTGCTCGTTGGCTACTTTCAGCTCGCTGATCTTGGTTTCCAGCTCGGCGGAAAGATGGTTGATGCTCTCCGCGAGCTGTCCCAGCTCGTCCTTTGACTGAATATCCAGCTTGACAAATTCCATATTCGCCATGTGCTTGGTCGCGTCGTTGATTTTCAGAATCGGTTCGACAAAACGGGAACAGAGAAGCACCGACAGCAGACCGCTGGCGATCATGGCAACCACGCCGAGCATAAGCGCAAAGTCGTTGAACACCGAAACGGCGTCCTCAATCGCGGAAAGCGGGGTGTTCATCAGCACATAATAATAGGCTGTGTCCCCGTCGCTGCCCACTGTCATGGGTACAACGGCATACAGGCTGAGATAATCCACCTGTGTTTTGGCGTTGCGCCGCTGTCCGATGATGGGTGAGGACAGGGAACCGTCCCCTTTGTAATCCTCCCCGATCAGTTCAAAGACACTGTTGAACCACTGGCGCGCTCCTGTCAGCCGATTAAACCGGTTGACCAGAGGAATGCCCTCGCTCTGGCAGTAAAACAAATCAAGATTATCGTCGAGTATAATCAATTGCAGATTTCCCGATTCCTCCATGGATTTGAGCTTCACGCTCAGCTCCTCCGAGGCATAGCCGTCCTCGTCGGTATCGAAAAAATCCATCGCCGCGATTTTCACCAGCGTGGCATTGAGCTTTTTCTCCTTCATGGAGCGGTAATACGGCTTGAGAAGGAGGGAATTGGTACAAAAAATGATAGCGAGAAACAGCAGAATCAGACCGAAGGTAATCAGAAACAGCCGCGTCCTGATGGGAAGATTGTTTGCCAGCGCCGCCTTCTTCTTGACAAAAGCGCGCAAATACGCAATTCCCGCGTTCAACTACCTCACCTCAAGTCTGTAGCCCACGCCGCGGACGGTGACAATCATATTGCCCGATTCGCCCAATTTGGAACGAAGCTGCTTGACGTGGGTATCCACCGTCCGCAGATCACCGAAGTAATCATAATTCCACACACCGTTGAGAATCTTTTCACGCGATAGCGCCACACCGCGGTTTTCGAGGAAATAAAGCAGCAGATTGTACTCTTTCGGGGTCAGCTCAAGCGCCTGGTCCTTGACATACGCCACATGCGCCGCTTCGTCAATGCTGATGTCGCCGCAGGTGCGCTTGGTATCGTTGACCTTGCCGCCGCGTTTGAGAAGCGCCTCCACCCTCGCCACCAGCAGGCTGGGGGAAAAAGGCTTGGTAATGTAATCGTCCGCGCCGAGACGGAACCCGCCGAGCTGATCGTTCTCGGTACTTTTGGCGGTCAGCAGAATGACCGGGACATTATTCTGACGGCGGATTTCGGAGAGAACCGACCAACCGTCCAGCACAGGCATCATCACATCAAGTATCACCAGGTCAGGCAGAGGTTCGGTCGTGGCAAGCCGCAGCGCTTCGCCGCCGTCTGCCGCCTCCAGAATCGTATAGCCGCTGCGGGTCAGAAAATCGCCCACCAGCTTTCTGATTCTGTCCTCATCGTCCGCCACCAGGATCCGCAAAGGATTGCTCATCATAAAACACCTCAAATTATGAAAAAATATACAATACGTCCATCACACTATCAGGAAAACAAAATCCCTCATAAACCGGAATGAACCCAAGTTATCATTATATTATCATTATATCTTTATACAATGAAATGTATATCATGTATTCATGAATATTTTATGGTCTCTAAGTGATTATTTGGTGATATCGGATTTCAATGCCGACAAAAAAGTTGGTATGCAGCCTTGCACAGCGGCATCTGCTCCGGCTTTATCCTCCGTTGCATCGGTTCCTGCCATCATGGCGTGACAAACCAATTCGCAATGGGTTACGGTGAAGATTCTGCGAAGCTGGCACGCCGCCATTGCGCCGTCCTCCTGCGGGTCGCCTGCCGCCGTCAGGAACGCGACAGGACGGAATTTTTTAATCGGCGGCTTTTTCCCCAAAAAGAAACGCGCGTTGTAGTACCGCTGCATACGGTCGATGATCGTCTTGAGCGGGGCGGGAAAGGACAGATTGTAAATCGGGGCAGCGATCACAATGCCGTCCGCGTTTTCAAAATCGCGCCAGAAGCCGTCCATATCCCGGTGGACACAGCCCTCAAAGTGTCGGCAGGCGCGGCAGTCGGTGCAGGGAGCAAAGCCGCCGTCGTAGGCGTCATAATGCCGGAATACAAAAGAAAGCTCCCCGGAAGCACGCCCCGCGGAAACACGCAAGAGGGACTCCGTGAAGCATTGGAGCATCCGTGCGGAGGCGCCGTCTTTGCGGGGACCTCCGCTGATTGTCATGATGATGGTTTCCGTTTTTTTCATGGTCTGTCCGGGTTACACGTTCTCAACCGGCGGGAAATCGCTTGCGGCATGGTCGCAGTAAGCGCACACCTTCCCCTTCGGCGTGTCGGTCGTGAGAGGCGGCAGATAGTGTTCCAACTGTGTGATACACTTGGGATTGCGGCAGACAAAACCGGGAGAAGCCGCGGGCTTTTCGGGCGTCTGGTGACCGTGGTCGGAGGTCAGGCGGATAATGAGCGCCATTCTGCCGTACATACCATAAAGCGTCTGCTGAAAATAGTGCGCTCTCGGGTCGTCGTCCACCTCATAGGCGATTTCGTCCACGCGCGGCAGAGGATGCAGGACACAGAGATCCGGTTTGCCGAGCGCCATTTTTTTGCCGTCCAGCACATAAATGCCCTTTTCCTTCAGATATTCCTCATCCGAGGGGAACCGCTCGCGCTGAATGCGGGTCATGTAGAGTACATCGAGATAGGGCATGGCTTCTTCGATGGTGCGCACCTCGGAATAGTCGCATCCGCAGGATGTGACATATTCCTTGATATAGTCCGGCATGGCAAGCTTTTCGCTCGAAATAAAGACAAAGGAATTGCCGCCGTACCGGCTCATGCTCTTGCAGAGCGAGTGAACCGTCCGACCGTTGGCAAGGTCGCCGCACATACCGATGACAAGGCGGTCGGTGCGCCCCACCACATTGCGCAGCGTCACGATGTCGGTCAGGGTCTGGGTGGGATGAAGGTGTCCCCCGTCCCCCGCGTTGATGACCGGGACGCTCGAATAGAGCGACGCCGCCATCGCCGCACCCTCCACAGGATGACGGATGGTGAGTATATCCGTGTAGCCGCTGAGCACCGTCGCAGTGTCCTTCAGGCTTTCCCCCTTGGCCACGGAGGTGGAATTGGGGTTGTCGAAACCGATAATCTTGCCGCCCAGTCGCAGCATGGCCGACTGGAAGGACATCTGCGTGCGGGTGGACGGCTCATAGAAAAGCGTCGCCATCAGCTTGTCCCGGCAGGCGCTGCTGTAATGGGTAGGATGACGGCTGATGCGGCACGCCATATCCACAATATCATCCAGTTCCTCAAGGGAAAGCTGGTTCAGATCAATCAGATTTCTTACAGACATTGACAAAAACCTCTCTCGCAAAAGCGGCGCACAGAAAAGATGCGCGTTTTCTTTTCATTATAGCACTGACAGAGCGTTATCGCAACCATTTTTTTCTGCTTTCTTTCATTGTTTCAAATTCCGATGTTGCATTCGGTTGATTTTGTGATATAATAAATATAAAACCAATTAATGATAAAGGAGTTTGTCATGAAGCACTATACATTATCGCAAAGCCGCTATATCCGCGATCTCAAATGCGAGGTAAAGCTTTACCGCCACGATAAAACGGGGGCGCACATCGTTGTCATGCCCGCTGACGATACCAACCGCGCCATCAGCATTGCGTTTTCCACACCTGCCGAGAACGACAAGGGCATTCCGCACATCATCGAGCATTCCGTCCTGTGCGGCTCTAAAAAATACCCCCTGAAGGATCCCTTTGTGCAGCTCATGAAAGGGTCGATGTATTCCTTCCTCAACGCCATGACCTACGCTGATTTCACGGTCTATCCGGTCTCCAGCACCAACGAGAAGGATTTTCATAACCTCATGGACGTCTATCTTGACGCCGCGTTCAATCCTCTTATGCCGGAAAAGAAGGAAGTCTTTTTGCAGGAGGGACGGCATTTTGAACTGGACGATGACGAAGCCTCCGTGACGGGCTTCAACGGTGTGGTATTCAACGAAATGCGCGGCATGGAAGGCTCGGCGGATTTCCTCATGGAAGACGCGGTTTCCTCAGCGCTCTTCCCCGGTTCCCCCTATGCCTGCGAATCGGGCGGTCTGCCCCTTGCCATCGCCGACCTGCGCTATGAAGAACTGACCGATTTTTATCACAGACATTACAACGCCTCCAACTGCTACATTTTCCTCTACGGTAAGATTGACGAGGAGGAAACGCTGGATTATATTTCCACCGGGTATCTTGACAAATACGACCGCGCCGAAGCCTATCATGTAGCGCCCATCGACCCGGTCAACTGCGTCAGGGAAGCTTCCGCGCCTTATCCGGCGGACGACGGCAAGCTGGAAAACGGCTGGTATTTCTCATGGAATTTCGCGGTGCATATCGACCACACGCCGCTCAATTATCTGACGCTCCGTGTGCTGGATCGCGTGCTTTGTTCATCGCAGGGCGCTTATGTGAAAAACGCCATTCAGAAAGCGGGCATCGGCGAGGATTTTTATTCCTCCGTAGACGAGATCATCAAATGCCCCACTTTCGGCTTTGTCAGCGCGGGCTGCCGGGAGAGCGACAAGGAAGCTTTTACCAAAACCATCACGGATACCCTGCGGGAAGTCTCGGAAAAAGGGATTGACAAGGAGCGTCTGCTCTCCGCCATCCGGATGCTGGAATTCAACGAGAAGGAGGACGCGGACACATGGAAGACCAAGGGCATTTCCTTTGCCATTCAGATGCTGCCCAAGCTGCTTTACAGCGAGGATGACCCGCTGGAGCTGCTGGAATTCTTTGACGGCATCGACAAGCTCAAGGAACTCGCGCCTACCGATTATTTTGAAAATTTCATCAGAGAACATTTTCTCAATAACGCGCATCAGACGCTTGTCACGCTTTATCCCGACACGGAATTCACCGCGCGGGAAGACAAACTGCTGAGCGAAAAATGCCGCGTCAACGCCGCCAAGGAAGATTTTGCCGATCTGGTGAGCGACTGGCATCTGCTCAACGCCTACCGCAGTTCGGAGGACGACGCCGAAACCGCTGAGAAAATCCCGATTCTCACCCGCGAGGATCTCTCGCCCGAAACGGACGACCAGGACTCCGTGCATGTGCCGATCAGCGGCGGCGAGCTGCTGTGGCAGGATCGCCAGACCAATTCCATCGCCTATCTCGACTGGTACTTTGATCTGCGCACGCTCGACAAGGCGCTGCTGCCCTATTACCGCATTTTCACCGAACTCTTCGGCGCGATGGACACCAAGTCCCACGGCTACGCCGCATTTTCCGACCTGATCGACAGCTACACCGGCGGCATCAGCCATGTGCTCAACACCCCCAACGCAGAGCCGAGCGGCGGCGAGATGGTACCTTACATGGACTGGCACTGCCGCTTCCTCTATGAAAACGCCGACAAAGCCTTTGACCTGAACCGGGAAATGCTGCTCGAAACCGATTTTTCCGATACCGACCGCATACATGATATGCTGCTGCAGCTTCGCGTAGGCTATGAGCGCGACCTGCTCGACGCGTCCCACGTTGCCGCACGCGGCATAGGACTGAGCGCATGGATGTCGGAATACGCGTGGGGCGATACGCTCCAGGGCTACACTTTCTTCGGCTTCCTGCGTGAGCTGCTCGATCACTTTGACGAGCGCAAGCAGGAGCTTGTCGCCGCCATGGAAAACATCCGCGCCAGCCTCTTCCGCCGCGCAAGCTGGAAATTCAGCTATGTGGGCGACGAAAGCTTCCTTGACAAGGCCAAGGAAATGACGGAGCATTTTGCCGCGCTTCTTGACAGGACCGACCTGCCCGACGGCAAAGCGGATGTGCCGCTCCAGGCGAAAAGCCGCGCTGCCTATTGCTCCCCCTCGCAGGTGCAGTATGCCGCCCTCTGCGGCATGATGNNGCGTGAAACCCAAAAATTGCGCGGGTATTTTGCGGTGCTGGAACACCTGCTCAACACCGACTATCTCTGGCAGAATGTGCGTGTGCTGGGGGGCGCCTACGGCGTGAGCGCCGGCTTCGGACGCAGCGGTTCAGCGGTCATGGTGTCCTACCGCGACCCCAACCTCGACGAAACCTACAACGTCTACCGCCGCGTCATCGACTATATCCGTTCGCTCGATATGACCGAGAGAGATTTCCGTCAATATGTCATCGGCGCGCTCAACAGGCTTGACAGACCTCACCCCGCCTATGTCAAGGGATTGGGACAGATTCAGCGGGAGCTGTGCGGCGTAACGAAAGAGGACTCTGCGCTTCTCAGACAGCAGATCATCGGAGCCACCACCGAAGATATCAAAGCGCTGGTCCCTTATCTGGAAGCATGGCTGGACACCGCCGTAGAAACCGTCATCGGCAGCGAACAGAAAATCAAAGCGTCAGCGGTCGCTTTTGACAACGTCACTAATCTGCTGTAACGCTGTCATCTGTATTCATCAAGGAAGGAGCCTGATTGTATGGCAAAAATTCGTTTGAATGACAACAAAGATATTGTGGATTCCATCAAAAAGGGATTGCAGGCAAAAGGGGGCTATTGTCCTTGCCGGCTGGAAAAAACCGAGGACACCAAATGTATGTGCAAGGAATTCCGCGACCAGATCGCAGACCCTGACTTCGAGGGATATTGCCACTGTATGCTCTATTATAAGGAGAAAAACTGAGCGCATACGGCTCCGGCTCCCATTCTGTATGCGCTCGCGCCGGCACACCGCCCGGCATTTCTGCAAATTGTTTCCGGCTGTTTCGCACCACGCCGCAACGCCGCGCAGTATTGCCGGTCTGATTTGAAAAATGCCTCTCTGCGTGATTTTCTGTAATTCTCTTTCAAAAAAAGAACTCCATTCAAAAACCTCCGGGTCGTGGTGCCACCTCCCTCAAAGAGGGAGGCAATAATAGGCTCCCTCTTTGAGGGAGCTGTCAGCGTAGCTGACTGAGGGAGTGCGCTTAAGTTGTGGATAGTGGTTGTGAAATGCAATGTTGATGCTACGCGCGCAATCCGGCAAGCGTTTCAAATTCGGAAACGGACACATTGGCTCTCTCAGCGGCCTGCGTCACAGTCAGGATTCCGTCCCGTACCAGTCCGGCAAGCGTGAAGAGAATACCTTCCGCCCTGCCTTCGGCTTTCCCTTCGGCTTTCCCTTCCGCTCTTCCTTCCGCTCTTCCTTCGGCTCTTCCTTCGGCTCTGCCTTCCGCTCTGCCTTCCGCCCTTCCTTCGGCTCTTCCTTCGGCTCTGCCTTCCGCTCTGCCTTCCGCCCTGCCTTCGGCTCTTCCTTCGGCTCTTCCTTCTGCCAGATTTTTCCGGCGTTCCGCAATATTGTACTGACTTCTCAGATATTCCTCATCAAATAATTCAGACATCATATCAACAGCCTCCTTTGAGTGATCTTTCAGATAAAATGTCAAATAGCCCTTTTCAACGCAGATTCTGATCGTTTCCCTGACGCATTCAAGCTTGTTGTCATAGATCTTGCGCTGCTCGTCAAACACCCTGCAAAATCCGATATACTGCCCGCAGAGGGTTTCATCAATCCGATCCAGCACCTTCACCCTGACATCCACCGGCGAATGCCCGTCAAAAAAGATTTCGCTCAGTGATATCTCATCGGGAACCTTCTTATCACCGCTGTAAACCAGATATAAATCCGGCTTGGGCAGCGTCACTTTAGACGTGCTGTGTTCGCTTTGCTGGGAGTCAAAAAGATAACGGCGATATGTCTCGGCGAGATAGAACATCATGC
>CACWOA010000078.1 GCA_902762395.1 uncultured Ruminococcus sp. | reverse complement strand
CGGCTCAATCACGCGCACCAGTTCGCAGGTGGTGCGACCTTTGCGCCAGGAATGGCACCATTTCGGATGGGTGAGATAGCCGCCCTTCACGTTAAAGAGCGCCACGGGCATTTTGAACTGCTTGACCAGCTTGGCGGTCGCGGGCGCGATGTAGCTGGTCTTGCCGCTGAAGCAGCAGTTGGCTTCGGGGAAAATCAGAATGCTGCCGCCGTCTTTCTTGGCCTGCAAGGCTTCCCGGATGGATTTTAAATCCATCTGTGCGCGGACAATCGGAATCGGCTCCGCGATATGTTTGACGAATTTGCCGAACGCGGCGTGCTTGAAAAGATGATCGCTTGCCAGCGCATGCACCACGCCCGGCGCGGAGGCAATCACCATAAGCGGGTCGAGTTCGCAGATGTGGTTGGACAGCAGCAGATAGGCGCGTCCCTTTTGCAAATCATTGGGGGTGCGCTTGAAATTGGCCATGATCTTCACATACAAATGTACCAGCGGTCTGCCGATGGCAAACCAGAAATGATGGCGCGGCAGGTTGTATTTTTGCTGTGCCTTTTTCTTCTTGTTTTTTTCGGTTTTTTTGTTATCCGTGCTTTCTTTTGCTGTCTTTGACTCCGGTTTTTCGCCGGCGGACGGCAGCTTGGCTTCGTTGTTGTCCGACATCGGGATCACTCCTGTTGTGTTATGGTAGGGGAATCAGATTTTTATTGTGCGGCTTGCAGCAGCTTTTCCGCTTCGCGGAAAGAATCGGTCGCCTGCTGCATATTCCCGGCAAATGCATTGTAAAGCGCCATGGTCTTTTGCTTCATCGCCTCGCTGCCTTCGTCGGGATTGGGATAGGCGCGGAACTCCGCGTCATATTGGCGGTAGAATTCCAGAAGCTCCCTGCCCTTTTCCAGCGCCGCGCCGTACTGCGCCATCGCGTCGCGCAGCGCCTTCTGTTCCTTGGCGCAATTGCCGGGCGCCTGTATTGTTTCTATCTCTTTGCAAACGACTGACAGCGCGTCCAGCCGCTTTTCGGCTTCGTCGATCTGCGACGCGGTCGGCGCGGCGTCGGTCTTGGTCATTTCCTCCAGACTGTCGCTGAAAGCGTTCGCGCGGTCGGCAAATGATGTGAGCTTTTCATTGACCGACGCAATGTATTGACTTTTTTTCACCGCGCTGCATCCGAACAGGGTCAGCAGCAGCATACCGCACAACAGTGCGCTGTATTTTTTCATAGGACACCAATTCCTCCCGTTTTCCTTAGGCAGTCAGTACGATACACTCTATCTGCTGGCTCATACGCAGCATCCATTCGGTCAGGAACGGAGTCAGCGCGCTGAGGACAATGCTCAGAACCATGACGCAGAGGAAGAAGATCATGCCGCCGGATGTGACGAACTTCCCGAACTTGTTCTTGATATAGGGAAATGCGGGGCGGCGTTTTTCCTCGGGGATTTCGAGTCGGCGCCATGCCGCCTCCGCCTTGGCAACGGCGGTCACGTCCGACGACGCGAGCCGCGAAGCGCGCGCTTTCAGACCTTTGTGTCTGGTCACAAAGAAATAAAGCAATGCCCCCGCCGCAAACAGCATTTCAAAGATATCGAGATAGAAGTAGGCGGTTTCCACCCATCCGTTGAACCCGGGACAGAAATAATTGACCGCCTGCGGAAGAGAGGCAAAACAGTTGTTGACAAAATGGAGGAAGATGGTCTGACGGATATTGCCCGACTTGGCGGCGACATACCCCAGCACCAGACCGATGAGAAACGCCATCGGGGTCTGCGCCATGTTGCCGTGCATCATGCCGAACACAAACGCCGACGCGACAATGCCGAAGCCGACACTGTGCTTGGAGAGCGTTCGCAGGATGACCCCGCGGAAGAGATATTCCTCCGTAACAGGCGCCACAAGGCACGTCCAGACCAGCATCATGATCATGCCCACCAGCGACAGATTTTCGGGCGTGTAGATTTCATCGGGAGGCGGCGCCATGTGCAGCAGATCGTTATAGAAAAAATCCCGGCAGAAATAATACACATAGCCCCACGCGGTATTGAGTCCCAGCGCCGTCAGCAGCGCCGCCAGCACAAACCCCGCGCTGAGCTTTTCTCCCCGGAAGGGCTGCGTGAATCCGATCTTCCACTTGTGACCGTGCGCGGCAGCCGGCACCATGTTGCCGACAATCGCGGCAAGACCCATCCCGAACATCATCAGATTGGTTATAACCGACCCCTCATCGAGATCCGGAAAAAGGCTGTCCTTCATCAGACCGTACCCGATCAGTCCCACCGCCATCACCGCGATTATGACAACCAGCATCAGTCCGTAATCCGCCATCAGTGTCAGACCGACTTTGCTGCTGTGGATCTTGAACATCTTTTCGTTGACCTGCTCCGGCGTGAGAACGGCGACCGGACGGTAATAATTCGCGGGCGGGGCATAGCCGTATTGTGACTGCGTAAGATCAGGCGTGACCGGATGCGCATAAGACGGCGGCATATACGACCCGCCCGTCAGGTTAGGGGCAACCGGATATCCCGCGGATGTTCCCTGACCGCCCGTGAGATTCGGGGCGGCAGGCTGCCCTGCGGAAAATCCCTGACTGCCTGTGAGGTTCGGGGCGACAGGCTGCCCCGCGGAAAATCCCTGACTGCCCGTGAGGTTCGGGGCGACAGGCTGCCCTGCGGAAAATCCCTGACCGCCCGTGAGGTTCGGGGCGACAGGCTGCCCTGCGGAAAATCCCTGACCGCCCGTGAGGTCGGGCGCAGCGGAAGCGGGCGGAAGCTGGGGAACCTGCGGCGGCGGAAGCGGCGGATTTTGCTGCGCGGCATACTGCGGCGGCTGCGGGGACGGCGTATAGGAGGCGGGCAATGCCTGTCCTGCCGGGAAGGACGGCGGCGGCGAATAGGGCTGCGCGTAGTACATCGGGGGCAGGTTCTGCACCTGCTGCACCGGAAAGGTCTGGTAGGGCGGCGGCACCTGCATTCCCTCCGTGTTCATGGTTCTGCGCCCGCTGTCATCGGCAAAAGCCGGGGAGGATGTCTCGGCGAGATACTCTCCTTCCTTTTTGGTCGGTTCATTCATATTTTGGTAAACCCCCTTGTCATTTCTGGTTTTCTTTTTTAAAGATAAACAGCTTGCTGAAAATAAAATTGAGAATCACAACGACCGCATTGGCGCAGATCTTGGCAATCAGCGATTTTGCGTCCTGTACGGACCAGTGCAGGAGGCTGGCGGTCAGACGTTCAACGGCGGTGTAGCCCATCACGTCCACCATCAGCCACATAATCAGCTCGTCAAAAACCAGCGTCGCCACCCTTGCGCCCACAAAAGCCGTCGCTTCCCGCAAAATGCCTTCCCTGGTATTGACCTTGCTGTGAAACACATAAATGCGGTTGGTGATATAGGCAAAGAATACGGAAAACACCCACGCAATCGCGTTGGCAATCAGTGTCGGAATGCCCATGACGGCATACGTCAACTGAAATATTACAATGTTCACAATTGTGGTACACACGCCGAAAAAGAGGTAGGAAAATACTTCTCCTTTGATAAACTTCATGATTTTTTGTACCATTGCGCTATCTTTTCCGATTTGCATGAACGTGATTCTCCTTTAACGTAAATAAAATCAGATGAATTTGACGGCGGTGCCTGTCGCCAGAATTTCTGACGCGCCCTGCATGACCGACGAGGTCGTGTAGCGCACATTGACCACCGCGTCCGCGCCGAATCGGGACGCGTCCTCGATCATACGCGCTGTGGCAATCTCCCGCGCGTTGTTGAGCATATCGGTGTAGGCTCTGATTTCGCCGCCCACCAGCGTCTTGAACGAAGCGCCCAAGTCCGAGCCGAAATTTTTGGTCATCACCACGCTGCCCCGCACAATCGAAAGCGTCTGGAGTTGCTGCCCCGTAATGTAATCCGTGTTTACGACTACCATTTTGAAAAGACCCCTTTCCCAATCACTATCCACAACTTAGTGAAATTAACTCCCTCCGTCACGCCTGCGGCGTGCCACCTCCCTCAAAGAGGGAGGCAATGATCGGCTCCCTCTCCAAGGGAGCTGTCAGCGATAGCTGACTGAGGGAGCGCTTAAGTTGTGGATAGTGCTTTCCCAATCAATGAAATAAAAAGCAAGTCAGAGGAAAGCCTGACTATCACTAATATACCACATAGTTGACAAATTTGCAATTCTCCATTCGTGAATTATCTGGATTTTTTCTGTTTTTTGGTTTGATTGCATCAGAAATCAACGACTGTCAACCATTGTCGCACGAACCCCGCCCGAAAGTATTGACAAGTCCACTTGGCAATGGTATAATAAAAACAGCAGACATTGATGAGTTTACTTTGCAATTCGTATAACTGCGCATTAACAAAAATATCATCTCAGGAGGAGAAATACATCATGAACAACCCTTTCGGACAGGACATTAATGAGGACGTCAGGAACCTGTTGGAGGAAATAGAAGAAACCTCCGGTTTTAACGGTCATCCCAAAAAGACCGCCAAATCCGAAGCCGCAGGCAAGCATACCAAGGCTGATGAAACCGAAACAGCCGCGAAACCTGAAGAAATGCTGGAAGAAGTGGAAGAAGTGGAAGAAGTGGAAGAAGTGGAAGAAGCGGAAGAAGCGGCGGATGTGGCGGAATCCGAAAACACGGAGGATATTCCCGACGCTGCCGACAGCCGTGCGGACGAAGAACTTTCTTCGGTCACATCTCCCGAAGAATGGCGCGACCAGGCCAAAGCCGCACAAATCGGCACCATCGCGGGATTGATTCTGCTGATCGTGCTTTACTGCATCCAATATTTCCTCGGACAGGGCGCGAACTACGGCATTTGCGCGGTGGTCTTCTGCATACTGGCAGTGGAACGCCTGCCGCTTGCCATCCGGAGAAAGAAGACGTTTGACATTGTGATGGGCGTGATCTATCTGCTGCTCGCCGTGTACAGCCTTGTCCTGCATCTCATGGGATTGCTGAGCGCATAAAATCAATCAGGACAGGAGCAAGCCAATGGACGACAACCTGATTCTGAAAAACCGCCTGAAAGAGGCGCGCGGTCAATACGGACTTTCCCAGCAGCAGCTTGCGGCGATCGTGGGCGTTTCGCGCAACACCATCAGCTCCATCGAAACCGGACAGTTCTGCCCCTCCGCCAAGCTGGCGCTGGAGCTCTGTATCGCGCTGAACAAACCATTTGAGGAGCTTTTCTATTTTTGATTTTGTATTCTGACAAAAGCAGGAGGCAGACCACATGAACGACACCCCGCGCAAAAAAGGCGTGATCTTTGATCTGGACGGCACACTCTGGAACACATCCGCACGCATTGTGCCCGCGTGGAATGAGGTGCTGGCAAGCCGCGGACTGCGGCAGATTACCACCGAGGATATGAATTCCTACATGGGCAAAACGCCCGACGGCATCGTGGCGATGATGCTGCCCGATCTGCCGAGGGAGGAAGGTCTGGCGGTGTTTGCCGAATGCGTGACGGCGGAAGATCATTACCTGCGCCGTCACGGCGGCCTGCTCTACCCCGCGTTGGAGGAAACCCTCGCTCTGCTGCGGGAGACGTATTTTCTGGGCATTGTCAGCAATTGCCACACGGCTTATCTCGACAACTTCCTCGATTTCCACGGGCTGCGGCATTACTTTGACGACGGTGAAACCTTCGGCGGTACCCGAAAGCCCAAGGCGGAAAATATCAGGCTGCTGATGGAACGCAATTCGCTGCAAAGCGCCGTCTATGTGGGAGATACCGCGCTGGATGCACAGTCGGCGCGGGAGGCGGGTATTCCCTTCATCTTTGCCGCTTATGGCTTCGGCGATGTGCCGGACGCGATGTATGTTGCCCAATCCTTTGCCGATCTGCCCGCGTTAGTGCCGCAGACGGTGTGAGAATGCGGAACTTTTCCAATTCGGAACTTTTCCAATTCGGAATGCGGAATTACTGTCTACCACTTAAGCACTCCCTCCGCCGTTTGGCTGCAAAATAGGCGCCTCTCTCAGTGAGGGCGGCTGTCAATGGCAGCTTTGCTGACGGGTGAATGGGGGAGTGCAACATACGCTGCATTACCATAATATCGAGTAACAGGACTTTATACAACATACCCGGCGCCAAGCTTTAAAAAGCTAACTGCTAACTGCTAATGGCTAATGGCTAATACCTGGAAATCAAAATTGATTTCCCTGGTCTGCGGTGATTTTTCATTGACAAGCTCTGTCACGTTGTGCTATAATAGGCAGGCGATAATTTGAAATCACAAAAATGTGAAAGGAACTGATTGCTATGACTATCACCTGTTTGGACTTAGAGGGCGTACTGGTGCCCGAAATCTGGATTGCATTTGCCGAGGCGACCGGCATTCCCGAACTGAAAAAGACCACCCGTGACGAGCCGGATTATGACAAGCTTATGCAATACCGCATTGCCATTCTGAAAGAACACGGTCTGGGACTCAAAGAGATTCAGGACGTGATCGCGACCATCGACCCCATGCCCGGCGCTAAGGAATTCCTTGACGAACTGCGCGCGATGGGACAGGTCATCATTCTCAGCGACACCTTTACCGAATTTGCCGCTCCGCTTATGAAGAAACTGGGCTGGCCGACCATTTTCTGCAATTCGCTGGTCGTTTCGGAAAGCGGCGAAGTGACAGGCTTCAAAATGCGCGTGGAAAACTCCAAATTCACCACCGTCAAGGCGCTCCAGTCCATCGGTTACGATACCATTGCCAGCGGCGACAGCTACAACGACCTCGGCATGATTAAGGCGAGCAAGGCGGGCTTCCTCTTTAAGAGTACCGATAAAATCAAGGCGGACAACCCCGACATCCCCGCCTTCGACACCTACGAAGAACTTCTTGACGCCATCCGGAAAGCCGCTGCCGAATAAGAAAGCGGAAGGAAAAAGCGGGAAGTGGAGAGTGAAACAGTTCCATTCTTTCTGTTTTACAAGCACTATCCACAACTTAAGCACTCCCTCCGTCACGCCTGCGGCGTGCCACCTCCCTCAAAGAGGGAGGCAATAATAGGCTCCCTCTTTGAGGGAGGTGGCACGTTAGTGCCGGAGGGAGTTCTACCATAAATCTTAAGTTGTGGATAGTGATTTTACAAGCGCGAATGCGCTTCCTTCATTTCACACTTCACACTTCACACTTCACATTTCACACTTTTAATAAAAAATGCCCGGCTTCGTTCGCAAACCAATGGAACGGAGCCGGGCGGTTTATGTTGCGGATTAAGAGATTTTTTTAAAGACCTCGGGTGTATCGGTGCGGCTTTTGACCATGATGTAGTTGCCGCTTCGGGCGCGGAGCTGCCAGACCTTGCGTTCCGGCTCGTCCTTGACCTGTCCCAGCTTGCGGCCGAGCGACATACGCGAGCCGCCGACGCGGGAAGAAAATACGCCGATCTTACCGAAGCCGACAAAATCGTATTCTTCGCCGTTTTCCCACACGGTTTCGCCGTCCTGGCTCAGTTCAAATTCGCTGGAACCGATCGGCATTTTTTCT
>CACWOA010000077.1 GCA_902762395.1 uncultured Ruminococcus sp. | reverse complement strand
ATTAATAATTTACCGCAAATTGTCAGATTTGTCAATGAAAATATCATTTTTTTCTTCCCACTACCAAAAAATGAGGACTCATGCCCATCATCTCGGGGTCGTGCTCGGTCATATGAATAATTTCCAGCAGCCGCTCACGGTTTTCTCTATCCTCCCATTTTTCTTCCAGACAGGGCGTGAACCAGACACAGCCTTCTACGGCATGCGAATTGACAGTTTCAAAACCCGCGTTTTCCATTTCCACAGCCAAACTGTCGGGCGTGGAAAAATACGCCTCACAAAGCAGATGGGGATATTCTTTGGGGCGGTTGTGATTTCCCGTGGTCAATTCACCGCGCAGCATCTCAAAAAAGATCGGGTCGTCGAGATAATGGTTGTCCCTGCCGTAAACCGACAGCGCCCACGTTGTACTGCTGTATTTGGAAATGCCCGCCGCAAGCAGCCAACCGCCTTTTTTGAGTACGCGATAAGCCTCACGAAGCGCCGCTGCTCTGTCCTCCGCTTTTTGCATATGGTAAAGCGGTCCCATCAGCAGCACCGCGTCCGCACTGTTGTCGGGGCGGGGCAAACGCCGCGCGTCGGCTGTTTCCGCCCGAAACGTGATAAAATCCTTCCCCAACAGATGTTCTTTGGCATATTCGACAGCGTTTTCCGCCAGCTCCAGCAAATGCACCTCATGTCCGTAGCTTGCCAGAAAACGCGCATACACACCAATGCCGCCACCCACATCGTAAATCGTCCATTTTTCGTCCCGTGGATTGTCGCGCCCCATCGGAATATAGCGAAAAAGAAGTTCCTTGGTACGGTAACATTCTACGCTGCCCAATCCGTGTTGCAGTCTGCCGATCTCGGCGCCGTTGTCGTAAAAATCATAGATTTCACCCAATGTCCGTTCCTTCCTCTCCCCGGGAAACATTTCCCCGGGAAAATAATCCCCCGGAAAAAAATTCCTCCCGCAGTATTCCGTAAAACGCGCGGTCGCTGACGCCCTGATTATTCCAACCCGACTGCCGCAGCGTACCTTCGTACTGCATACCGCATTTGACCATGACCCTGCCGGAATTCGGGTTGTTGACGTCATGACAGGATTCCACGCGGTTGACGCCAACCCGCTCAAAGAAAAAACGTATCACGGCCGCCAATGCTTCCGGCATAATGCCCTGTCCCCACCATTTGCTCCCCATACAGTAGCCGATGTGCGCTAACTGCACATCATCAAGAACACGCACGGCGCCAATGCTGCCGATGGGCTGCCCGATTTCTTTCAGTTCGATGAACCATTCATAATAATTGTCCTTTTCATATTCCCCGCACAAATAGGCAATACGGCAGTCTGCTTCCTCCATGCCTATATATGTCGGCCACGTCATGAATTTTGTCACCTTGTCATCACTCGCCCAGTTGGCAAACATCGCCGAAGCATCCTCCGGGCGTGCCTTCCTCAAAATCAAACGCTCGGTTTCCAGCGTCACGGTTCCTAAATGCCTCATAATCATTCCTCCAAAATAATATTTCAAGCCCGCAGGGCTTCCGTTATTCCGCATTCCGAATTAAAAAAGGCGGCTGCCCTTTTTGTGCTGCAAGGGTCAACCGCCGCTAAAGTCAGATCATTTTGTCGATACCGTCAGTCAAAATCAAGCGTGAGCTTTTCGCCGTCCTTCCACAGTCTTTCCAGATCGTAGAAATCTCTGGCTTCCTCGCTGAAGACATGAACCACTACACTGCCGTAATCCATGACAATCCATGAATTCGTGCCGTGTCCTTCGATATGACCGGGGTTGATATCCTCCTGCTTGAGCTTGAATTCCACCTCGTCGGCCAGTGCCTTGACGTGGGTGGAGCTGCCGCCGGTAGCGATAACAAAATAATCCGCAAGCGATGTGACCTCGCGAACGTAAATCACAGACAAATCCTGTGCCAGCTTGTCGCTGAGTATCTTAGCGCACTTGAGTGCCATTTCTTTTGAATCCATATTGGAATCTCCTTTCAATTATCATTCAGTCCTGCGGCATGGGGAAGTGAATGTCTTCTTCCGTCATCGGATCGCTGTAGGGAACCATATACTCATTGATCGCGGCGACGGTCTCCTGCACGTTGCACACATAATAAGAGGGGTTGGGCTTGACCCAATGGTCGGTGCCGGGCATTTCAAACATATGTAAAGAATCGGTGTCGCATTTCTTGACAGGCGCGATAAAGGAGCGGATTTCTTCCAGACTCATATCGGTCTTGAAGTTGCCGTAAGCGGCTGTCAGCACACTAAGCGCATCCAAAGTGGACATATTGGTCACTTTTTCCATCATAGCGTGAATGATTTTGCGCTGCGCTCTCACCCGGCCAAGATCACCCTCCACATAGATTTTACGGTTGCGCATGAATTTCAGCGCCATTTTGCCGTCCAGATGGTTGTCGCCTGCCGGCAGCACATCGTATTGGTACTTGTTGGGGTACACCTTCATCTCTTCCTCAAGATAGATATCCACGCCGCCCAGCGCGTCGATCACCTTTTCAAATCCGGCAAAATCGAACAGCACATAATGATCCACCGGCAGACTAAGCCGATTGTTGATACAGCGGATCAAAGCACTCATGTTGCTCTCGGTGCGGGTGGTGATCTTTGTACCGCAAACCGTGTGCTTTTGTTTTTCAATTTCCTCTTCCGTAACCGCACGGTTGCATTTCTCGCACCAGTCCACCGTCTGGGGGTTGGCATAGACGGCATTGACCTTGTGGGGGAATACGCTGTCACTGCCAACATAAGTGTCACGCGGTATCTGCATAACATTCATCTTATGCGCCTGGTTGTCAAAACACATGACCCAGATGCAGTCGGTCAGCATACTGCTCTTGTCAACACCCGCAATCAGGAAATAGGTCACTTTGTCCCTGTTCTGCTCCGAAGTAATGAGACGCTCCTGAATCATATTGGCATCCAGATTTTCTCCGCCGTCCGAAAACATCGTCTTGGATGTGTACAGTGCCTTCACGGTAGCGGAAGCGACTACAATCACCAGCAGCAGCACAAAAGCGGCGGCGATCATCACGGTGCGGTTGTTCATCATTATCCTCTCGTAGCTGCTCTTTTTCTCCCGGGCTGCGCTGCTTGACCTTGCCGACCGTGCCGCTCCCGTTCCGCGCTCCGAAGCATAAGCGGCACGCCGCTGCTCAAGCGCTTCCTGACGCGCCTTTTTGCGTGACGGATCTCTGGGGGTAAAATGAAGGTCAATGGAAGAAGTGTTGCCGGGAATTGATTCCGTATATTCCTCGTAATCATCCTCCGACCCGCCGAAAAATCCGTCGTCATTGTAATGATTGTACCTTTTTTGTTTACCGTTCTTTTTACTCGACAATGCAAAAGCACCTCTCATCCAAAAAATGCGTACTGTTACGCCTGCTGCTTCTTCGCCAGAATCACTTCGTTGTAAGCCTCTACCGTATCGGGATGCATGGGCGTGTGATCGACCAGCCGTTTTTGCAGACTGTCCATAAGCGCTTCCGCCATCACTTCGTTCAGATCGGTAACGGCTAA
Source organism: uncultured Ruminococcus sp. (assembly GCA_902762395.1). Lineage (GTDB taxonomy): Bacteria > Bacillota > Clostridia > Oscillospirales > Acutalibacteraceae > RUG762. The sequence goes on along the minus strand of CACWOA010000077.1, from coordinate 4,011 downwards.
TTTGCGTATTCTTTCCACGCCCTTGTAGTTTCTTTCCTCCGACGTACAGTCTGCGATGTAGATGATCTTTTCCAGCAGACTCATGCCGGCGCGACCTGTCGTGTGGTAACGAATCGCGTTTATCACGTCTTCGTCCTCAATGGCTAAAATATGTTTCACATAGACTGCTCCGGTCATCGCGTGCCAGAGTTTAGGCGCGTTGCTCTCGATCCGGCTAAGCCGCACCCCATATTTTTCCATTAAGGCAAGCTGCTCCTTTTTGCCTGCATCCTTCATCACATCGTGCAACAGTCCGGCCAGTTCCGCCTGATGCAGGTCACAGCCGTAAATCTGCGCCAGCTTAACCGCCTGATGAGATACGTTGACGGAATGCTGAAAACGATCCTCGGACAACAGACCTCTGATATGCTCGGTATAATAGGCTCTTTCCTTATCAGTCAAGATAAGATCAGTCCTTTCTCAAATCAATCATTCATTGGTAAAGTCCCTTTTCCCGGATGTACCGCTCCACCCCCGGCGGAACCATTCCCCCTATAGGCAGCGCGTTTTTGACTCTCTCGCGAATGGCGGAGGATGAAATATTCACCTCCGGCTCGTCCGCGACAATCCCGGTACATCCCCTGCGCCCGTAATGCCGGCAATACCGGTTCAGTTCCGCCGCCGATACGCCGTCCCGCGGCATGGTGCAAAAGGTCGCAAGCGTTTTGAGCCGCTCAAAGTCATACCATGTTTCCAGCGTCACAAACATATCCGCGCCCATCACCATATAGATGTCGCTGTCGGGATAGGTTTCATGCAGCGCCGCGAGCGTGATGACGGAATAACTCTTGCCGCTCCGCCTGACCTCGAAATCGCTGACTTCGAGCAGACCGCCCGATTCGGCGGCGGCAATCCGGCACATTTCGAGACGCATTTCGCCCGGAACATCCGACGCTTCCTTATGTGGCGGCGTTCCTGTGGGAATAATCAGAAACTTGTCCAGCGCCAGCCGATCGCTCCATCGGCGCGCAAGATGCAAATGTCCGTTGTGAGGCGGGTTGAAGGTGCCGCCGAAAAATCCGATTCTCATTTGCCGCGTTTTACCTTCGGCAGTTCAATCACGGGCTTTTCCGGATTGACGCGGAACAGCACGAACTTCCTGCCGATCACCTGCACCACATCGGCATGGGTAGCGGCGGCCAACTGTTCGGCGCACTCGCGGACATCCAGCGGCGCGGTTTCCAGCACCTTGCCCTTGACCAGCTCCCGCGCCGTCAGCGCGTCCTCGGTCTGCCTGACAATATTATCCATGAGTCCGCCCTTGCCGACCATCACAATGGTGTCAGCATCGGCAGCAAGGGAACGTAAAAAAGCTCTTTGCTTACTGTTTAACATGCATTTTCCTCCAAAATCACTTGCGCCTGCATCGCATCTTATAATAAAAGCTATTGTACATCATTTTTTCGGATTCTTCAATATGCCATGGGCAAGTTTTACGCTTCTCAACAAAAAACGCGGTTTTCCGACAAAAATCTGTTGATTTTTTTGGGGTTTCATTCGCCCGGTGTTTGTCAGATGTCTCACCGCACTGCTTCGTCGCGCAATCGCTCCGCCAGCAGCCGCAGCGCCTTGCCGCGGTGACTCAATCGGTCTTTTTCCTCTCCTGAAATTTCCGCGAAGGTCTTTCCGCTTTCAAAATAGAACAGCGGGTCGTAGCCGAAGCCGTTCTCCCCCCTGTATTCAAAGCCGATGCGTCCCTCACATTCGCCCCGCACAGTAAAATATCCGCCGTCCGGACGGGCGCAGCAGATCACGCAGACATAGCGCGCCGTGCGCTTCTCAAAGGGAACGCCCTCTAAGTTTTTCAGCAGGAATGCATTGTTGTCGTCGTCATCGCCGCCCGAATACCGCGCGGAATACACGCCCGGCGCACCGCCCAGCGCGTCCACACAGATGCCGGAATCGTCCGCCAGCGCCGGCATACCCAGCGCCTTGGCAAAAGCGGTGGCTTTGATGACCGCGTTGTCCTCAAAGGTCTCGCCGTCTTCCACAGGGTCAATGTCCTCGCCGCCGCACTGGGCGGGCGTGACGATCTCAATGTGCAGCGGGGCGAGAATTCTCGCAAATTCTTTCAGTTTATGGAGATTGTGGGTTGCCACCACAAAAATCGTTTTTTCCGTCTCTTTCATAATAAAATACCTCCGTCTTTTACATCACGGCGCAAAGCACCCCAACTTTCACATTTCACACTTCACATTTCACGCTTCGCTCTCATCTTCATCCTCAAACATCTTGATGTCAAAATCCCCCACCCTGTCGGCGTTGTCAAACAGCGCTGCCGCGAATGCCTTAGGATTGAAGGGCTGCAAATCCTCGATTTTTTCGCCCACGCCGATGAATTTCACCGGAACCCCCAGTTCCTCTTTGATGGCCAGCACCACGCCTCCGCGCGCCGTGCCGTCCAGCTTGGTCAGGACAATGCCGGTCAGACCTGCCGCGTCCTTGAAAGCGCGCGCCTGATTGATGGCGTTCTGCCCCGTGGTCGCGTCGAGTACCAGCAGCACTTCGCGGTCAGCGTCGGGCGCTTCGCGGTCGATCACACGGTTGATCTTGGCAAGTTCGTCCATCAGGTGCTTTTTGTTGTGCAGTCGGCCCGCCGTGTCGCAGATCAGAATATCCGCTTTGCGCGCTTTGGCTGCGCTGATGCCGTCGAACACCACGGCGGCGGGATCACTCCCCTCCGTATGCTTGATGATGTCGCATTTGGCGCGCTCCGCCCAGACTTCGAGCTGGTCGATGGCGGCGGCACGGAAGGTATCGGCAGCGGCAATGACACATTTTTTGCCTTCCTTGCGATATTTGGCGCACAGCTTGCCGATGGTGGTGGTCTTGCCCACGCCGTTGACGCCGATCACCAGAATCACCGACGGCTTGGTGTCAAGATGCATTTCCATATCGCCCTCGAGCAGTTCCGCGATGGTTTCCACCAGCAGATCGCGCACCGCCTGCGGGTCCTTGGTACCGGTGGATTTTACCTTGTCGCGCAGCGTATCGCAGATTCTTTCGGCGGTAAGCATACCCACGTCTCCGGCAATCAGCAGTTCCTCCAATTCTTCAAACAATTCCTCATCAATCTTTGTAAACCGTTTGAACAACGCGTCAATCTGCCCTAAAATGCCGTCGCGCGTTTTCTTTAAACCTTCCTTTAAACTCTTAAAAAAACCCATAAAATCCAGTCCTCTCTCAATAAATCATTGGGTAATATCCTACAACCGCCTCCATATGGCGGCTATAGCCTTTTGATTATAGCACATACAAGCGGATTTTGCAATGTATTCACAGAAAAAAGAAATGCCCCCGAACGGGCTGACCGCTCAGAAGCATTTCCTGTCATAAGATTGTTCCATTGCTCCGACTGCGCGGATGACGGGTCGTCAGCGCAGCGTTTCCAGATATTCTTTCAGAAGACTGACATTGCCCGATCCATTCCATGCGTCATAGATGAATTCATACCGGATATTCTGATGATATATCACGGCATGATACTTCCCGCCGAAATAGAAGATACCGGCCTGCAAACCGCTGGCGGTGGTGTAATTTTCGACAAATGCCGCGTCTTCATAATGACTGCTGTGACCGCCGCTGCCCTCGCTGCTCCGATCGGTCAGAAATGCCGCCTCATAGGAAATGCGGTAAGCGTCATCCCCGGTGATATGGATGGTGGAGCCGTCTTTGTTTTCCGACAGGTCAACCACCTGATGATACAGGTAGTACTTGTCATCCGAAATCTCAATATCAAAATGATCCTGTCCGTGAGGCACCTCCCATTCATCTGCCAGATCAAATTCCATACGTACATGGGGACGCCGCTTCGGGACAGGCAGGGGGTTTTTCAAAAAGCGGCCTGCTTCAGGTTCGGATCGATCCGCTTTCCCGTCGACCGTATCAAATTTATTGTTATCTTCCAACATCGGGCTGCATCCTTTCCGGAACCGGACATATACAAAATTCACATATCCAAATATAGACATA
>CACWOA010000076.1 GCA_902762395.1 uncultured Ruminococcus sp. | reverse complement strand
ACTTCTATTTTATACTAATTTTCGATTGAAAGAAGACAATGATTCGCGAGGATATTTTGTGCCATGCGAGGATGACGACGACGGCGGGCTGGCGCCCGCTAAGGAGGAAGACGAAGCAGGGTGCAAAATAGACCGCGAAGCATGTCTGATTTTAGTCGAAAATTAGTATTACACTAACAGTCAGGGATTGTACAGTCCTTGGCTGTTTTTTTATATCAAAATGAGGCTGCCTCACTTTTCTTAGTGCGACAGCCCCTTTTTTCTGATCTTTCATCATAAAGGCTTGAACCCTCTCAAACAAAAAATCCAAAAAAAAACTTGTAATAAAGCTATTGACAAGTTCGGAATGATATGCTATACCATCAGTCAGGGAAAAAGCGGTATCGCGCTTGCAAAGGAATTGGATGACATCACCTTCTTTGATGTCTACAAAGCGGTTGACTGTATCGGTGAGGAAGGACTGTTTCATTTCCATGAAAATCCGAACACCGATTGTCCCGTAGGCAGAAACATTCATCAAGCATTGGATGAAAAGCTTCACAGCGTGCAGGAAGCAATGGAAGTTCAGATGAAAACCATCACGCTTGCCGACATTGTCCGGAGCACACGTCAGGCAATACAAAAAGAACTCAACTGAGAAAGTATGCTGGGAAGGACAAGAAGGGGTCTCCGAGGGATAATATTCTTCGGGGACCTTTTTGTACAGAAAAAAACAGATGTGGGATAAATAGCATGACAATTTTCTGGGGCTTCAAGGCGATTTTGCGTGTGGGAAGTTTGAGTCAAAATACTTTCTTTCATAAAATCAGCCCTATTTGTGAGATGGAAGTGCGGTTTACCATCATTATTCAGTCTTCAGTCTTCAGTTAAAAAATCCTGTCGGAGAAAATGAATAATGAATACTGAAAACTTAAAAATGAAAAATCCAAAGCAAAAAATCCCATCGACATACGTCGACAGGATTTTCGCTTTGGCGGAGAAGGAGGGATTTGAACCCTCGCGCCAGTGTTTAGCCAGCCTACTCCCTTAGCAGGGGAGCCTCGTCACCACTTGAGTACTTCTCCGAATGTGTTGACAACAACATAACAAATATAAAACAAAAAGGAGAGGTGTGGCGGAGGGGAAGGGATTCGAACCCTTGGTAGGTCACCCTATCACTAGTTTTCAAGACTAGCTCCTTAAACCGCTCGGACACCCCTCCAGAATTGGTGCGGATAACAGGACTTGAACCTGCATGAACTTGCATTCACTAGAACCTGAATCTAGCGCGTCTGCCAATTCCGCCATATCCGCATAATAGCCAACACTGGGACACACAGCACATCGCTGCGCAACCGATCAGTTAGCGAAGAATATAATACCACGTTTTTTTCGGTTTGTCAAGTGTTTTTTTTAATTTGTGGGATTATTTTTTTCTTTTTTCTTTTTTTTCCTTTACACTTTCTTTATGATTTTTTTGCGCCTGATTTACCTTTTGGGGAGTATAATGGTTTTGACAAGAAGAGCTCGACTTGTTATCCATTCTGAATCTATCACAGAAAAGAGGACGGTATCTGAAATGAATGCAAATTTATTGGAAACGGTATGCCTCACCAAAATCTACGGTCATCAGCGCGCGGTGGACAATCTCAGTCTGCATGTCTCCAAGGGGTCCATCTACGGGTTGATCGGCAGAAACGGCGCGGGCAAGACCACCTTTATGAAAATGATTGCCGGGCTGGCAAAGCCCACTTCCGGCGAGATCAGACTCTTTGGCGCCGACGCGGAGGATTCCGTCGGGCAAAACCGCATCGGCGCGCTGATTGAAGCGCCGGGTATCTACGGCGATATGACCGCCTTTGACAACATGCGCCTCAAAGCCGTGGCGACCGGCGTTTACCATCGCGGGAAAATCAATGAGCTGCTCGCGCTGGTGGGGCTGTCCGATACAGGACGCAAAAAGGCGGGGCAGTTTTCTCTCGGCATGAAGCAGCGCCTCGGCATCGCCATGTCGCTCATCGGCACGCCCGACCTGCTGATTCTGGACGAGCCGATCAACGGTCTGGATCCCGTCGGCGTGATCGAAATCCGCGAGCTGATCGAAAAACTCAGCCGCGAATATGAAATGACGGTTATCATTTCCAGCCACATTCTCGATGAACTGGCGCGCATTGCCACGCATTACGGCATTATCAATGAGGGGCGGCTGGTGCGGGAGCTTTCCAAAGAGGAATTGCTCGACCAGTGCGCGGAATGTGTGGAGATCAAATCCGACGCGGTCAAAGAGGTTTGTCTGGCGCTCGAGGAAATGGGCTATGCCGCCTACGAGGTGTGCGACAAAGAAACGCTCCGCGTGCCTGATTGCTGCGACAGGGTGGGCGAAATCAATATGGCGCTGGCGCGGCGGGGGATTCTGCTGCGCGGCATATCGGTCAGGCAGGAGAGCTTGGAGGAATTTTTTGTCAATCTTACGGGAGGAGCAGGTGAAAACCATGAGTAGTATCACGAATTTAATCAAAATGGAAATGGCTCGGTTGGTTCGATCAAAGACGGCGTATGTAACGCTTTTATTTGTGGCAATATTTGCCGCTTTGTTGTTCGCGATGTCCGCTTCATTTGGAGAACAATCCCAAAATAATACATTGGAAAAAGACAATGCTATGTATGCCGAGATTTCTGATGAGCATGCAATGGAAATCAAAAGCAGCGGCGTGGGATTCGTGGTGGTGGATTTTACACGCAACATGGATATCACTTTTGAAAGGCTGATTCACAGTTTTCTCTCCAGCGGCGTGTTTCTGGTGTTTTGCGGCATTTTCGCCGCCAATACGGTCTGCAACAAATATAAAAGCGGTTTTCAGAAAAATCTCGGCATTTACTCCCATAAAAAATGGCAGATGGTGGCCGCCGAGAATGCCTCTTTGCTGATTTTTGTCGCTGTCGAGATGATATTGGTGATACTCATTTTATTGTTCTTGAGCGTCTGCTATTTCGACCGGTTCCGGTTGGGCAGTGCCGTTTCCATTATCCGATATCTGGGCATGCAAATTCTATTGTACGACGTCTTTTCCGTGTTGATCATGTGTCTCGCGGAACTGATACGCGGCAAGGTAATTGCCATCACGGTGACTTGTCTGCTGAGCATGGGCATTGGCAATGTCGTGCTGAGCAAAATTGACGACCTGTTGAAGCTGAAGAATTTCTCCGTGTTAGACCATTGCCTGATCTACCATGTTAAGATGCTCCCTGTCACTTACAACGCAAAGGTGTGGGGAACCGCCGGGGCGGTTGCAATTTTCTTCTTTCTGTTGTATAATGGAATCAGTATCGCGGCCGTGTCCCAAAGGGATATGGCGTAACACGCCGTAAAAACAGGGAGTTTGCATTTGAAGCTTGTCATCATTTTACTTTCGGCGGCGCTGGCGCTGCTGCTGATTGAATACATTCGCTATCGGCGGCAGGTCGCCGGACTCTGCCGCCAGCTGCGTTATCACCATGAAAAGGAAACCAACATAGAACTCCGTGTCAGCCTTGACCGCGCCGAAATTGTCGCGCTGCGTGACAGCGTTAATCAATGGCTGGACGACAGCCGCAGAGAGCGGGCGCGCTATATGGAGCAGGAAACCCGCACCAAGGAACTGATCACCGATCTGGCGCACGACATCCGCACGCCGCTGACCTCGCTGGACGGGTATTTCAACCTGCTCTGTGAGGCGGAGCGGGAAGAAGACCGGGTCAGATATACCCGGATTATCACGGGACGGTTGAATCTGCTGTGGGACTTGCTGGAGCAGTTGTTTACCTATGCCAAGCTGCAAAACGGTTCCTACCGCCTCGAAACAGAGATATTCGACTGCAATCAAAGCCTGTGCGAAATTCTCCTCTCCTTTTATGAGGATTTCCGGGCGCACGGCATCGAGCCGCAGATTGATCTTCCTGACGGCGAATGTTTTATATCGGGCAACAAAATCGCCTTCGGACGGGTGGTGCAGAATATTCTGCGAAACGCGCTGCTTCACGGGCGCGACAGCGTGTCGATTCGCTTGACCGCCGCGTCTTCGGACGTCATACTCACCATTCGCAACAATCTCCGCGAAGACTGGAGCGGTGAGATTGACAAGATATTCGACCGCTTTTACACATCGGATCCATCACGCAGCCGTCATTCGTCAGGGCTGGGACTGCCCGTGGCCAGGCAGCTCACCGAGGCGATGAACGGAAAAATCTCCGCCGGAATACAGGACGGAGATTTTGTCATTACATTGCAGTTTGCGAATCATTAGCGGGAAGTGGTTTTCTTGAAAAAAATACTCATCATTGAGGATGACGCGGATATCAGCGGGATGATCGCCGCGACGCTGGAAAAGCATTCGTTTGCCTGTGCAGCGGCATATTCCGGCACCGAAGGGCTGATGTGCCTGCGGGGCGACAGCTTTGATCTGGTGCTTCTCGACCTCATGCTGCCCGGCAAGAGCGGGGAAACCGTGCTGCGCGAGCTGCGGGAATGCAGTCATGTTCCCGTGATCGTGATTTCCGCCAAGGACGAGCTGGACAACAAGGTGGACCTGCTCATGAGCGGCGCGGACGATTATATCACCAAGCCTTTTCAGATGAAGGAATTGGTGGCGCGGGTATATGTCTGTCTGCGCAAAAGCGGCGCGGCGCCGGATGATACGCGCATTGTCTACAAGCGGCTGGTGCTGGACAAATCCTCCTACACCGCCACCCTCTGCGGTCAGAAAGTGCCGCTCACGCATCAGGAATTCAATATTCTCGAGCTGATTTTCGGCAATCCCAAAAAGGTGTTTTCCAAAAAGGAAATCTTCAATTACGCGTGGGAGGAATACTACGAGGGAGAGGACAAGACCATCAACGTCCACATCAGCCACATCCGCATCAAGCTGAAAGCGATTACCGAAGAACCGTATATAGAAACGGTATGGGGGATCGGCTTTAAGGCGGCGGAGTAGCAGAATTTATCAAAAATCATCGTCAAAGCCGCTGCCCCAGTCGCTGTCCCAGTCATTATCAAAGCCGTTTTGGTTTTTTCTGTTGTCCCAGTCGTTGTCAAATGCATCGTCAAAGCCGCTGCCTGACGGAGCATTGCCGTCATCGTCGAAGTCATCCTGCCATCCGCTGTCAAAGAGATAAGGGTCACGTCGGCTCCGCTCGTTCCCACGGTCCGGCATAGCCGCGTTGTCCGAAAAACGAGGGGACATAGCGAACCCGGCGGAAGAACGCGGTGCGGGCCGTCGGTGAGCGGCCGGCTGGCGCCGTGATGGGGGAGAGGGCAAAGCGGAGGCGGCTCCGGTTACGCTGTCGGCACACAGGGACACATTCCGGAAAAACAGATAGATGGTCGCCCCCATGATGAAAGCAAGCGACAGTCCCATCATACTATAATGCAGCACCATTACGGCGGTGTTCATTTCAAATTCGCAGTACACCGCAATGCCAAGCGCCACGATGCACATCAGCCAGAGAATGATCCGGGTTCTGTCCGGTTTTTGGAGGCGGATGCTTTTGACCGCCACAATGACGACAGCCGTCACGCCCATAACGATGCTGATAATCTGACTGATTCTGACAAAACCGAGCGTTACCATAAAGAGGGAATCATTGCGCATGCTTTCCAGCATAGCCTGAGAAAGCCCGTAAGTGAGCATAAACAGCAGCATACAGCTTCCTTGACCGATGCCTTTGACGCGGAAACCGTATTTCATCAGAAACAGGGCGAAGGTGAAGAGAAAAATGCAGACCGCCGCAAGCCCTTCAAAGAAGCCTACCCACAGAATCCAGGACTGTTCTGAGGCGGACCAGATGATAAAGGGCAGCCTGTGGGAAGCCGACGCGGCAACATCAAATCCTATATCATCGCCGCTGGAAATGCTTGCAAAGCGACCTGCCGCAATCACAAACGCAACAGGCGGCACAAACGCGTCCAGCATGGAGAGGGCGGACTGTCGGCGGATACGGCAGAAAATCAGGATGACCGCCGCCATACCTGCCAGCGCGCCATATAAACCGTAGCCCCCGTTGGTCAGGGAAACACAGTCGCTCCATCCTGAAAAGGACGATTTACCGAACCAGCAATAAAACAAACGTCCGAATAACAGCGCCGCCGGCAGCGCAAAAAGAGAGACATTGAGCGCTTGGGAAAAACTTTCCTTTTGCAGTTTGCGCAGTCCGCAAAACATCAATGTCGCCGTCAATACGGCCGCAGACAGGAAGATACCATACCAATAAATAGAAAATGTTCCAAAATCAAGACAAATTAAATTGTCATTCATCCATCCAAACACCTTTCCGCTTTTTTCTGAGGAATGCTTTTGTCCGTTCCGTCAGCTCCATTCGGATTCGGGAACGCCTGTGGCAAAATACAGAATATCGCTCAGATTGCGTTCGCCGCCGTCCGATACCACATTGTAAAGCTGATTGTTAAATACCATTGTCGTCGATTGCCCCCCGTCGAGGTTATACGCCACGGAGCATTTTTTGTCAGCCATGACCACTGCCAGTTCATTGGTCGTCAGTCCGGCGGAGATGTCGGATCGACCGTCAATGGTGCATACCAGATAATGCAGCTTTCCAAGCTGACCAATGGCGGTGCGCGGTTCACTGGCGCGTGGACCGCAGGGCGCAATGCTGTTGAAATTTTTGAGTTTTTTGATCGGCTTGCCGTCAAGGACAATCACAGGTCCGAAGGCGAGGGTCTGCCAGATTTTCTGTGTTTTAATATAAGAAGTATTGACCGCCGCACGGTCATTCATTACGGTAAAATCGCCGTTGGCGTCAATGAAAAGCGTGTCAACGCCTGCCGGTTTTTTTCGGTAGGTTTTGCCCTGCCGCACGATGACCCCTTCCACACGGAAATTGTAAAAATCGGCATTCACGGCAAGAACCGCGTTGTTGAAAGCCGCCATCCGGGTGCCGGGGGAACGCTTGCTGAGGCTGTAATCCCCGCCGGAAAAGGCGGTGCGGAGCTGCGTGGGATGCGCGATGGTAACATCGGCAAAATTGGCGGTCACGGTTTTTTGAGAAACCGTAATCCGCTCACGCCAGCATTTGACCGAAATGGTTTCATCCTCATAGGTATCTTCCGTAAAATTGGCGGGATTGGGTCGGGGCGCAGGGGACTGATCCATGGGGAGAATATAGACTTTGGGCAGGTTGAATATTTCCGTATTGACATTGTGATTGATATCCAGAATCAACGATTCCACATCGTGCGAAAACGGCACTTCACTTACGGAGGTTTCCGAGGTTATTTTATTTTCGGAGGTAAAATTCGATGTATGACAAAGTGTCAACAAGTCTTGACTTTGTAAAAAACGAAAAGGAAGTTCTTGATTTCTGGAAAAAGAACGACATCTATAAGAAGAGCATTAAGAAGCTCGAGGATGGAGCGCCTACGTTTACGCTCTATGACGGCGAAAGATCCTTCAGCCCGTTCAGCAGACGCGTCTCCGATGCCAAGGTACACATGCCGGCTGCGGCCGTTCTTGACGGCAGACTCTATGTCATAGCAACTTCGGACTTTGAGCCTGATATGAGGATATTCAGATCGGCTCAGCTGCCTGAGACGGAGCGCTTCACGATCACATACGATCTTAACGGAGGTAAACAAAACAAGAAAAA
>CACWOA010000075.1 GCA_902762395.1 uncultured Ruminococcus sp. | reverse complement strand
CTTCCATTCCATGCGCCAGTGCGTCACGGTAAAGTCCGATGGCTTTTTCTGTGTTCTTTTCCACGCCCATTCCCTTTTCATAGCAGATGGCGAGGTTATAGATGGCGGAACCGTCGTCCATGTCCGCCGCGCGCCGGTAATATTGCACGGCTTTGGCGTAATCCTGCGGCACACCTTCCCCGTTTTCACAGCATACGCCGAGATTGTTGACCGCGCCCGCGTGTCCCTGAGCGGCGGCAAGACGGAAATATCTGACCGCTTCTTTGTAATCCCTGCCCACGCCGTTGCCGAGATAATAGTTAATGCCCAGATTATATTGCGCCGCCGCGTCGCCGCGATCCGCCGCCATGCGGAAATATTTGACCGCCATGGCAAAATCCTGCTTTACGCCGTGTCCGCTGTTGCAGCAGTTGCCGAAATTGTTCTGCGCGGGCGCATAGCCCTGATCGGCGGCGAGGCGGTAATACTTCGCGGCGGCGGTGCTGTCCTTGGGTACGCCCTGCCCGTTGTCACAGCAGCCCGCATAATTGAACTGTGCCAGCGTATGTCCCAGATCGGCGGCACGTCTGTAAAATTCGGCGGCTTTTGCGTCATCCTGCTTTACGCCGTTGCCGAGATCATAGCAAAGTCCGAGATTGAACTGCGCGGGCGCATAGCCCTCGTCGGCGGCAAGGGTAAAGTATCTGACGGATTCTTCATAGTCGCGCTCCACGCCTTCTCCGTTGTAATAACAGTTGCCGAGGTCGCTCTGCGCGACGATAAAGCCCTGTTCCGCCGCCAGCGTGAAATATGCCGCCGCCGCGGTGAAGTCCTTCTCTACCCCATTGCCGTGGTAATAGCAGGAGCCAAGCCCGTGCTGTCCGCCGGCGTTGCCCTGCCCGGCGGCGAGACGGTAATATTTCACCGCTTCTTCATAATTCTGCTCAACGCCCCGCCCGTATTCATAGCACTGACCGAGATTGTTCTGCGCGCGCGCCGCTCCCTGATCGGCGGCCATACGGTAGCACTTGACCGCGAGCGCGTCGTCCTGCCGGACGCCTCTGCCGCTGATGAAGCAGTCGCCTAAAAGATTCTGCGCGGGCGCATAGCCCTGATCAGCGGCGAGGGTGAAATATTTCGCCGCTTCCTTGTCGTTCTGCCCTACGCCCTGCCCCTTGAGATAGCATGTACCCAGTCCGCACTGTCCCGCCGCGTCGCCCTGGTCGGCAGCCAGTCGGTAATAGCCCGCCGCCTTAGCATAATCCTGCGCCGTACCGTCGGCGCCGTTGTAATATTCGTCGCCCTTTTGGGTCAATTCAGCCGCCGACAGTCCGTCAGCATTTTTGAGTTCGTCTGCCATATTGAAAAACCTCCGCTTTTCATCCCGCATGAAGGGACGTCTCTGTTTTAATCATCATTATAGCGCATTCACGCGCGTATTGCAAGCTATTTTCTGCGCAGCACCGTCACGGCGGCATAATGCAGCACGTCAAACGTCTCCGGCGCGATACGACTCAGCAGCGCACGGTGTTCACGGTCAAAGCGGGTCACTTCCGCATCGGACAGCGACGCGCCGATGCCGCGGCAGGAACGCATACGCCCGTTCCATGTCTCGCGGGTAAAGGGGACGCGCAGGTCAAACAGTTCCTCGCTGCCGATCTCAAAATAAGGCGCGTAGTCGGACGGTATTCCGATGGCGTGCCGCCTCTCGCCGCAGCCCGTCCAACCGGGATTGTATCGCAGCACCAATTCCTCACTGGCACGCGCGATTTCATCCTCATAGGGCAGCCACGCCATATACATCACCGCCAATTGACCGTCCTTTTGCAGCAGGCGGTGCAGCCTGGGAGCGAGCGCGGCGTGATCGAAATAGGTGAAGCACTGGCAGGCGGTCACTGCGTCAAAGCAACCGTCCGGGAATGCAAGCTGTTCGGCGGGTGCGCAGAGGAACCGGATGTCCATTTTCTCCTTTGCCGCCAGTTCCTTTGCCTGTTCGATCTGATGGGCGGCAATGTCTACGCCCACAAAATGCGCGCCGTACCGGTACATATTCCGCGGCAGCACGCCCGTTCCCGTGCCGATATCCAGCACACGCTGCCCCTCGGTGCCGATGCCGTGACGCAGCAGGCATTCATAAAACGCCGGCGGGTAAATATCGCGGTACCGGGCATAATCGCGGCTGGTTCTGCCGAAGTCGAACCCCCTGCCGCCGTCGATGTGATTCTTTTCTATCATCCTGCGTTGCTCCTTTGTGTGAGATGAAAAATATACAAACAGTATAGCACACAGGAGGGATTTTGGCAACGGAAATCCATTTTGAAACAGGGAAATCAATTTTGGTGATAACACTCGCCGGATTCGCTAAACTGCGTTGAAAATCCCGGCGCAGTTTACACTCCCCCAGTCAGCTTACGCTGACAGCCCCCTCAAAGAGGGAGCCATATTTACCTCCCTCTCTGAGGGAGGTGGCACGAAGTGCCGGTGGGAGTTCCCCGTTTTTCAAAATTGATTTCCGTGACTTTGAAAGCCGGGAGAACTCCCTCCGCCGTTTGCTTGCAAAACATGCACCTCCCTCAGGGAGGGAGGCATTATCGACTCCCTCTTTGAGGGGGCTGTCGAGGACGCCAGCCCCTACAATCTGTAAAATCGCAATTTGTTCATATATTATTCACTCATGCGTTTGTCCTGGAAATTTTGCAAAATCCCCTTGCAAAAGCGCGCCATGTGTGGTATCATGAGAGATAGGGAATGAGGTTCTCCCTTTGTCGGCGGTTTTCCCCCTCCGACATAAACCGCTTATGATGATACCAATAAGCTGATGACTTCTGTGATTTTGCATCGCAGGAGCATTGGCTTTTTTTCTCGGACAATGACTCCTGCGGAAAGGAGATTTTTTTTATGTTATTGAGTCTGGCGCTGATCTTTCTGTGCGGTACGGCATTGGGGGAACTTTGCGGGAAACTCCGGCTGCCCCGTCTGGTGGGAATGGTGGCGGCGGGTATTCTCATAGGTCCGTATGGGCTGTGTCTGCTCGACCCCTCGGTGCTGTCGCTGTCCGCCGACCTGCGCCGAATGGCGCTCATTATCATCCTCACGCGGGCGGGGCTGTCTCTTGACCTTGCCGACCTCAGAAGGGTGGGACGTCCCGCCGTGCTGATGTGCTTTGTCCCCGCCTGCTGCGAAATAGGCGGTATGCTGCTGCTCGCGCCGCCGCTGCTGCACCTTTCTCTCCCCGAAGCCGCCGTGCTGGGCGCGGTTATCGCGGCGGTATCGCCCGCCGTGGTGGTGCCGAAAATGCTGCGGCTGATGGATGAGGGCTTAGGCGTGAAAAAAGGCGTGCCGCAGCTCATATTGGCGGGGGCTTCGGTGGACGATGTGTTTGTCATCGTGCTGTTCGCGTGCTTCACGGGGCTGCTGGCGGGCGGCGGATTCGACGCGGCGGGACTGCTGCGGATTCCCACCTCCCTTCTTCTGGGGGCGGCGGCAGGATGGCTTTGCGGGGAACCGATCGCCCGGTTCTTCGGCAAAACCGGATGGAACCCCACGATGAAGGCACTCCTGCTGCTGAGCGTCTCCTTCCTGCTGGTCAGCGCCGAGGATGTTATCCCCGCTCACAGCGCCGTGGGATTTTCGGGACTGATCGCGGTCATGTGCATGGCGCTGGCGCTTCACAGGCGGAGCGCGGAAGAAGCGGCGCAAATCGCCGGACAGTATGCCAGACTGTGGAACGGCGCGGAAACCGTGCTGTTTGTGCTGGTAGGCGCGGCGGTAAATATCGGATACGCGCGCAGGGCGGGGCTTGCCATGCTCCTGCTGATTGCCGGCGTGCTGGTGTTCCGCATGGGCGGCGTTTGGCTGTGCCTTGTCAGAACCGGACTTTCCATGAGGGAACGGCTTTTCTGCATGATCGCCTACACCCCAAAAGCCACCGTGCAGGCGGCCATCGGCGCGGTACCGCTGTCGATGGGGCTTGCCTGCGGCGAGACGGTGCTGACGGCGGCGGTCATAGCGATATTGTTCACCGCGCCGCTCGGGGCAATCGGAATGGAACTCACTGCCCCGAAACTGCTGAAAAAATGACAACGGCGCTTTTCCGATGTCATCAATTTATTAACAAAATGACAAATTTCGTTTGGTGCCCTTGTCGAAGCGGCAGAAACATGGTATAATAAAATAACATATCTATCAATAAATGATTGTCAATTGGAGGTTATTGCAATGGGCAGATTATTTGGAACAGACGGCGCAAGAGGCGTCGCCAATACGGAAATCACATGTGAGATTGCGATGCAGATCGGTCGCGCGGCGGCGCTGGTTTTATCGGAGGACAACGGCGGCAGACGTCCCGTCGTGATGATCGGCAAGGACACCCGCGCGTCGGGCGATATGCTGGAGGGCGCACTGACAGCGGGTCTCTGCTCGGTGGGCGCCAACGTCGTTCTGTTAGGAGTGGTTCCCACGCCCGCCGTGGCTTACATGGTCACGACCTACCGCGCGGACGCGGGCATTATGATCTCCGCGTCGCACAATCCCTGCGAATACAACGGCATCAAGATTTTCGCTTCCACCGGCTACAAGCTGCCCGACGAGGTGGAAAACCGCATCGAAGCCATTGTGCTGGATCAGGCGCAGGCGCTGCCTGTCCCGGTCGGCGGCGACGTGGGCATGGTCACTCGCAAGACCGATGCGGTGGATGAATATGTCGCGCACGTCGCTTCCACCGTGGATGTGAAGCTCGACGGTCTGCGCATCGCGCTCGACTGCGCCAACGGCAGCGCCTCCGTCAGCGCGGCGAAGCTCTTTGAAACGCTCGGCGCGAAGTCTGAGATTTATTGCAGCGAGCCGGACGGCGTGAACATCAACGACAACTGCGGTTCCACCCACATCGACCACCTTCAGAAGATCGTGAAAGAGGGCGGCTTTGACGCGGGCTTTGCCTTTGACGGCGACGCGGACAGATGCCTCGCCGTGGACAACAACGGTCATCTGGTGGACGGCGACTACATCCTCGCGCTGATGGCGGAGGATCTGAAGGAACGCGGCGCGCTCAAGGGCAACGCCGTCGTCGGCACCATCCTCACCAACATGGGCTTCAGCAAATACTGCGCCGAGCGCGATATGAAATTTGTCGCCGCCAAGGTAGGCGACCGCTATGTGCTGGAGCAAATGCTGAAAAACGGCTACAACCTCGGCGGCGAGCAGTCGGGTCACGTCATCTTCCTCGATTACTGCACCACGGGCGACGGACAGCTCACGGCGGTGCAGATCTGCGGTATGCTGATGAGAAGCGGCAAAAAGCTGAGTGAATGCACCGATCTGGTCAAGCCCTTCCCGCAGACAATGGTCAACGTGCGCGTCACCCCCGAAGGCAAGGCGGGCTGGAAAACCTGCCTGCCGCTGATCGACGCCGTCGATGCGGCGGAGAAGGAACTAAAAGGCACCGGACGCGTCATCGTGCGCGAATCCGGCACCGAGCCGCTCATCCGCGTGATGACCGAGGGCGAGGACGAAGCGCAGATTCTCCGCCTTGCGGACGAATTGGCGGCGGTCGTCAGAGAGTATCTTGCTTAACTCCGCGAAAACAGAACACATCAAACAACGCATCGGAACAGAACAGGAAAGTGAAGGGAACGAAATATGAAACAATCGAACTTTTTGCGAAGGCTGCGACGGATGGCAGCCATCGTCATGCTGCTTTCCGTCGGATTTGTCTATTGCTCCGGGTTCACCGCGTTCGCGGCGGTTGACCTGGACGTGACGATCGTGCCGCCGCCGGAAAGCGTGCAGAACAACGGCAACTGTCCGGTGGAACTGGACATCGTCACCAAAAGCGCCAACGGCTATGTGGAACTGGTCATCAATATCGAATACGACGCGGATCTGCTGGCACTGTCGGCGCCTGTCAACCAGAACGGCTACAAGGTCACAGGCTCCAGAGGACAACTGACGCTGACCTATTTTGACCCGACCGGCACCGATACGCCGACCCCCATCGGCAACACGGAAGCCATCACCATCAATTTCACGGTGCTGGAAAACGCGCCCGACACCACTACCAAGATCAAGGCGAAGGTCGATCACGCCTACAACAACAAAGGCAAGAACATCACCTGGACCCCCATTTACGACAAGACCATCGAAATCATCCGCATTAACGACGACATCGGCGGCACGACCTCTTCTGAGTCCGAGGAGGTTTCCTCTCAGTTTGTGGTGGGAAAGAACATCGGCGCCGTGACGCGCTCCACAGGCGGCACGACCGGCGGCGGAAGTGTGGCGGCAGTGATTCTCGGCGCGCTGGTGATCTTCGGCGCGGGCGTGCTGGTGGGCTACCTTATCTGCATGAAGAAGTACGGCATAGAAGGCGGTCTTTTCCAAAAAACAAAGCCGACGCACAGCGACTATGACAACAGCGCACCTCCCCCCCGCCAGCGTCGCAAACCCGCGGACGACTATGACGATTACGACCGATACGACGGGTATGACAAATACGACGACGACGAAACATACGCGGGCAACAACGACGACGGATTCTACACCCGACCGGGGGAAGAATACACCGTCGGCGGCGACGATGAGGATTATTTTGCTTCCGCCCCCGCGGGCAGCGGCTCCGGCGGCAGTTATACGGATATCTTCACCAGCGTCTCCCCCATCGGCTCCCGCAGTCTCGACCCCGCTGATTTCGGCGGGCTTTCGGTCGGCGGCAGGGAACAAAAAAAGTCCCGTTCCGAAGAGGACGAGTATCCTTCCCTCTTCCGGCAGGGTTCCGGCATCTCCAACAGCACCAAGCCCTTTTTTGACGAGTCGGAGGACTCTATTTTCGGTAAATTCAGCGGCAATGTCGAGCGGAATGTCGATGACGGCTACGGCGGACTGTCTTCCCGCAGCCGTGACCGCTCCGAACGCGCACGCCGCAACAGATAAATCATAACGCACTGACGGGAGGTTGCGCCGTATGAAAAGGCTTCTCACACTCGATCTGGAAAACTACACGGACGATATGCCCGTGACGGAAAAACATACGGTCCGCGCGGTGATTCTGCGCGACGGCAGGATGGCCATGCAGCGCAGCGGCAAGGGAGAATACAAGATTCCCGGCGGCGGTGTGGAAGACGGCGAGAGCCATCTGCAAACGCTGCTGCGCGAGGTACGGGAGGAAACGGGTCTCCTTGTGCGACCCGACACGGTGCGGGAAATCGGAGAGATCGTTGAAATGCGGGAGGATGTGTTCTGCCCGAGGCAGAAATACGTCTGTCACAGCTATTTTTACTTCTGCGGCGTGGAGGATGAGACGGTGGCTACCCACATGACCGACAGCGAGATTGCCAAAGGCTTTCACCCTGTCTGGGAAACGCCGGAGGAAATTGTCCGCGTCAACGACGCCCTTCTCCTGCAACCATGGCAGAACCGGGACACCGAATTTATCCGTCTGGGGATCGACAGCGGACTTTTCAGATAAAAAAGAGAGGGGCTGTCGCACTAAGAAAAGTGAGGCAGCCTCATTTTGATATAAAAAAACAGCCAAGGACTGTACAATCCCTGACTGTTAGTGTAAAATAGAAGTATGACCAAACACAACTATTTACAAAAGGATTATACAACTAAAATAGAAGTATGACCAAACACAACTATTTACAAAAGGATTATACAACAAACGAAAGAGAATATCAAGTAAAACTTCCGTTTGCAACAGAAATAAAAATTGAAAAGGATGATCCGGTGAGGTTGCTGAGTCACTATGTGGAGGAAGCAGATTTGAGTGACTTGTATTCAACATATGAGAGAATAAGGAATCTGAAAGAAATAAGATGATGGTTTCTATCAAACTATCCTGAAATACACGAGCTTTCAGAAGAAAGTGCTATCAAGTTAAATCTTTCAGATTCCTAAGAGAAAATCAGGCAACACCGAGACAACTTTTAAAAATCATGCTGTATGGGTATATGAACAGGATCTATTCAAGCCGGATGATAGAGAGAAGCTGCAAGAGAGACATAAACTTCATGTATCTTCTGGAAGGGAAACCTGTTCCTGAGCACGCAACGATAGCAAGGTTCCGGAGTTTGCACTTTGCACCTTGTGCAGAGAAGATACTGGCACAGATGAGCGGCTTTCTGCATGAGATAGGAGAAATATCAGGAGAAGCCATTTTCATCGACGGAACGAAAATAGAATCCTGCGCGAATAAGTATACATTTGTATGGAAAAAGGTCGTAACAAAAAATCTGAGTAAGCTGCTCGATAAGCTTGCGGCGCTGGTAGAGAACTGTGAAGAACAATATGCCATAAAGATAGTGTACGGAGACAAAGTGCATATGAGACATATCAAAAAACTGCGCAGGAAACTCTATGCTCTCAAAAAGCAGGAGAATATAGAATTTGTACATGGAATCGGAAAAAGGAAAACGCCCCTGCAAAAGAGCATAGAAGCACTTGAAGCCTATCAGCGGAAATTGAAAGAATATACGCAAAAACTGCACAAATGCGGTAATCGTAACAGCTATTCTAAAACAGATGAAGACGCAACCTTCATGCGAATGAAAGAAGACGCCATGCTTAACGGTCAGTTGAAGCATGGGTATAATCTTCAGCACGGCGTCGATTCGGAATATGTGGTGTGGCTTACCATCGGACCACAGCCGACAGACGCAACGACGCTGATTCCGTTCGTTAAAAGTATGGAGAAGCATTTATCTTTCAAATATAAAAAAATCGTAGCAGACGCAGGCTACGAAAGTGAGGAAAACTATCTGTTTTTAGATGAAAACGGTCAGCTTTCTTTCATTAAGCCAGCCAATTATGAAATCTCTAAAACCCGAAAATACAAAACTGACATCAGTCGTGTGGAGAACATGACATACAACGAGGAAATGGACTGCTATACCTGCAAAAACGGAAATCAGCTTTCTGCCCAATATATCAAGAGAAGTAAGACTAAAACAGGATATGTGCAAGAAACTACCGTTTACCGATGTGAAAACTGTACGGACTGTCCGCACAAAAAGGATTGTATCAAAGGCAACAATTGTAAGACGCCGTTTGATGAAAGAAACAAGGTGCTTTATGTTTCAAAGAAAATGATGCAATACCGTAAAGACGATCTTGAGCGTATCACGAGTGATGAAGGCTGCCAGTTAAGGATGAATCGCAGCATTCAGGTTGAAGGTTCATTTGGAGATTTAAAGCAGGATATGAGTTTCCGAAGATTCTTATGTCGTGGTAATCCGAATGTTCTTTCGGAAAGTATTCTTTTGGCAATAGCACATAATTTCAACAAATTGCACCATAAAATCCAAGGCTCCAGAACCGGAACCCACCTGTTTCAGATGAAAAAGAACTCATATATTTTGCAACTATAAAAATCCCATTTCAAATTTTTGACGTAACAACCTTACGTCTTTTTGTTGTACCATATTAGTATGTAAAAATCATGTTTCCTCTGTCCACTGCATTCATATGATATGTTTATTCACTTTGTAACACCAAATCAGGGCTGTCACACAGGATGTTTCATTTTCCTTGTGCGACAGCCCCTTTTTATGCCAAATTATTCAATGGTCACATGGGCGATCTCGTAAACACCGTCGCGGACGGCGTGATCGTTGGCAAGCCGGAGCGGCATCACCTTTTTGGAAACGCTTTCGGAGGAATTGACGAAGCGCAGACAGGCGGTGTATTCGCCGGCTTTGAGATCTTCGGGCAGCAGCATTTCACTCTGCGCCGTGGTATCAGGCAGCAGTTCGGTCAGGCGGAATTCATCGTCGCGATAGGTAAAGACAATGGCGCCGTCCGAATCGGTCAGCCAATATTCGATGGGCCAGTCGTAATAGAAGGGCGCCACGCCGTAATTGGTGAGGGTGACGGTGAGGGAACCGAAGCGGTCTTTGCCCTCCGCCGATACCAGCCCGATGTCGTAGCCGAAGCTGCCGGCCGTATCGAGATAGTCACGGTATTCGGCACTGTCCGTCGCGGGAATGCCGTCTACCCCTACGCCCATAATCCAGGAGACGTGGAACTGCCCGATGCAGTACAGCAGCGCCTCATGCTCGGTGCCGCTCCAAAGGGAGCCGAAGGGGGGCTGGTACATCTGCCCCGACAGCTCGCCGCCGAACATCTGGGTTTCCCATCTGTCCCAGAGGGGGTCATACTGCCCGTTGTTGCCGTCTATGAAGTCATAGAACTGCTGCAAGGTGCCGTAAGTCCAGTGCTGCTTTTTGAGAAGCGCCTTCCACTCGGCATTTTGTTTGTGGTAATCGGAGGTATTGAACATAAAATTGTCATCGTGAAAACCGATGGCATAGTCATAAGCCCTGCCGAGAGAAGGATTGCGCGCCATCAGTCTGGTTCGCTTGAAGGCGGCGGTGTAAGCCTCGATGAGCCGGTTGAGGTTGTCGTCCGTCATCACGCATTGGCTGTTCTGGCAGCCTGCCATGTTCCATTCGCCCCATGAACCGTAAAGCCCCATCTGCACCGTGGCAATTGTGGGGTGACCGTCGTATTGCTTGCCGAAGGCGCGGACAAAATCGGTCATGGCGGTCAGCAGCGTCTCATTGTTGAAGTCGGGATATTCGAGACGGCTGCCCCCGTATGAATTGGTGTAAATGCCGCCCTCCTTTTTGACCGCTTCATACAGCCCGTCCGGCAAAAAAAGTCCGGTGCAGTCCTCGTTGTTGTAGCCGGGATAGAGCATATAGACGCGCAGAATGGCATTGTGTCCGCGATTGGCGATTTTCTCCAGCGTCGGGTCAAGCACTTCGGGATTCACGGAACTCTTTCCGTTTTCCCATGTGCAGATTTCGCTGAATTTCAGACCGACGTATTCGAGTGAGCTGTCGGTGGGGATTTTTTCATCCTTTTCCCGATAAAAGGAAGCAAAGCCCTTCATGGGATTGGGAACCGATGAGGGCTGGTAGGTAAATGCATACGGCGTAATGGTCACTTTGCGGGAACCGCAGGCAACCGACGACATCAGCATGACGGCGGCTAAAAGGCACAGAACCACGCTGCGTGTCATACGAACTGCAAAGGAATTCATCAGACTTCACCTGCCACGAAGGAAAGTATGTCAGAGGGATGAGCGGCTATCAGATCCGCGCCCTCCCGTGTCAGCTCCTCCACCGTGCGGAAGCCCCAGCTCACGCCGCAGGCGGTCAGCCCCGCGTTGCGGGCGGTCTGCATATCCACGTTGCTGTCGCCGACATACAGGATGCGCGGCGCGGGAATGCCGAGCTGCTCCATGATAAAACGGCAGGAGGCGGGATCGGGTTTGGCGGGGAAACGGTCGGACTGTCCCAGAATGAGGTCAAAGGTATCGGCGCCGAAGTGAAAGCGAACCAGGGGAAAGCTCATCTCGTGCTGCTTATTGGAGAGGACGCACAGCTTCACGCCGCGCGCCTTCAATTCTCCGAGAAGCGACGGAATGCCGGGATAAGGGGCGGTCTTGTCATTTTTGTGCAGGGCATAATACGCCTGAAAATCCGCGAGAGTGTCCGCGAAGATCTGCTCCGGCGTGCCGGACGGCAGCATCCGCTCGATCAGCTTGGGGATGCCGTTGCCCACAAAGGTCTTGTAGCGCTCGGTGGGATGCGTGGGAAAGCCCCGCGCTGTCAGCACATGATTGGCACTGTCCGCCAGATCGTCGAGGGTATTGAGAATGGTGCCGTCAAGGTCAAAAATAACAGCCTGGTATTTCATAGCGCCCCGATTACTCACAGACCGCGATGATCTCTACTTCCGCGAGGACATCCTTGGGAAGCTGTGCCGCCGCCACGCAGGAACGGGCAGGCTTGCCGGTGAAATAATGACCGTAGATTTCGTTGAAGGTGCCGAAATCCGACATATTCTTGAGGAAGCAGGTGGTCTTGACCACGTTGTCAAAGGAAAGACCCGCCTCTTCGAGAATGGCGCCGATGTTCTTCATGATCTGCTCGGTCTGTCCCTCGATGGTGTCCGCCTCCACCGCGCCGGTGGCGGGATTGATGGCGATCTGTCCCGAAGCAAAGAGGAAGCCGCCGGCGATTTTCGCCTGTGAATAGGGACCGATGGCGTCGGGTGCGTTCTTGGTGTAAATCGTTTTAATCATGATGGATTACCTCCGATAGTAGGATTGGTGAAAGGTTAATTGTTGACAATTTTAAATTCGTTCTGAATCAGGGCGTTTCTGATTTCCTCGATATGTTCGTAATTTTTGGTTTCGAGAAGCAGCCGGAGATAGCAGCCGTTGACATCCGCCCCCTCATTGGCGCGTTCGTGATGGATGGAGATGACGTTGCCGCCGAGTCCCGCGATGATATTCGCCACGCCCTGCAGTTGACCGGGCTTGTCGATGAGTTCGAGCGTGAGGGAGCAGGTGCGTCCCGTCATAAGAAGACCGCGCTTGATGACGCGGGAGAGAATGGTCACGTCGATGTTGCCGCCCGAAACGATGCAGACGACCTTTTTGCCCTTGACAGGCACCTTGTTGAACATGGCCGCCGCCACGGATACCGCGCCCGCGCCCTCCGCGATCATCTTCTGCTTTTCGATGAGGGCGAGAATAGCGGCGGAGATTTCGTCGTCGGTCACGGTCACGATGTCGTCCACATAATTCTGGCAGGTTTCAAAGGTGATGGAACCGGGTTCCTTGACGGCGATGCCGTCCGCGATGGTGGAAACGCTGGGGAGACGCTCGATGTGTCCGTCATGGATGGAATTGAACATACTGGGAGCGCCCGCCGCCTGCACGCCGTACACCTTGATATTGGGGTTGAGGCTTTTGATGGCGAATGCCACGCCGGCAATGAGTCCGCCGCCGCCGATGGGGACGATCACCGCGTCCGCGTCAGGCAGCGCGTCGGCAATTTCCAGACCGATGGTGCCTTGTCCGGAGATCACCTGCTCGTCGTCAAAGGGATGAATGAAAGTGTAGCCCTTTTCGTCGCGCAGCTCGAGCGCACGCTGGTAGGCGTCGTCATACACGCCGTTGACCAGGCAGATATCCGCGCCGCGCTTGCGGGTGGCTTCCACCTTGGAGATGGGCGCGCCGTCAGGCAGGCAGATGAGCGACTTGATGCCGCTTTTGGTGGCGGCGAGCGCCACGCCCTGCGCGTGGTTGCCCGCCGAGCAGGCGATGACGCCCTTGGCCTTTTCCTCGTCGGAGAGGGTGGCGATTTTGTAATAGGCGCCTCTGACCTTGAAGGAGCCGGTGACTTGTAAGCATTCGGGCTTCAGATAGATGTCCGCCTCAGGGTTGATTTCGGGCGCGTAGACCAGATCGGTGCGGCGCAGCACGCTTTTCAGCACATACGAGGCGTGATAGAATTTATCCAGAGAAAGCATGGAAATTCACCTTTTCTAATTAAATGAAATAGAAATTTGTCAAACTATATTATCCACCCATCGGGCAGATATGTCAATCTTTTTTTCGGATTTTTTGCAGTTCCGCCGATTTGCCGGGATTTTGTCCTTCCGGTCAATCAAAATTGGTAACCACTAACCACTAAAACCTAACGGCTAACGGCTAACAGCGGCTAACAGCTAATCATTCCACGTTTTCCACACGTCGGGACAGTAGCCCACGGTGGCTTTTTTGCCGTTGCGCACGATAGGCGTGCGAAACATGGCGGGATGCTCGAGAAGCTTTTCCTCTACCGCCGCTTCGTCCGCCAGATAAGGGCAGTAATTGTCCTCGTAGACCTTGGATTTCTCGTCGATGAGCTGACGCATACCGCCCACCGCGTTTTTGACACTGTTGTATTCGCCCTTGCTCATGCCGTATTTCGCCACGTCAATGAACTGGTATTTCACGCCCCGTTCTTTAAAGAAGCGCTCCGCCTTTTTGGTGTCGAAGCACTTCGCCTTGCCGAAAATCTGAATGTTCACGCGTTGTCCGCCTCCTGTCCGTCTGATGACCGCGCCGCCGCCCTGCGCTG
>CACWOA010000074.1 GCA_902762395.1 uncultured Ruminococcus sp. | reverse complement strand
AGCACATAGTCGTGAGAGTTGATGATGAACATCTCGGTGGCGACGTCCTCCTCGCGGCGTGACATGCCGGAGACGCCTCTGCCGCCGCGGCGCTGGAGTTTATAGGTATCCGCTGCCAGGCGCTTGACATAGCCAAACTGCGTGAGCGTGAGCACGCACTCCTGCTGCGGGATCAAATCTTCGATATCCACCTCGCCCGAAACGGTTTCAATGGCGGTTCTGCGCTCGTCGGCAAACTTGCGGGCGATTTCCTGCGATTCCTCGATGACGATATCGCGGCGGCGTTCCTCGCGGGCGATGATGTCGTTGCAGTCCTCGATTTTCTCCATCAGGGCTTTGAGTTCGCCCTCCAGCTTTTCCTTTTCCATGCCGGTGAGCTGTGCGAGACGCATCTGGACAATCGCCTGCGCCTGCACATCGTCAAAGCCGAACCGATCCATCAGACGCTGCTTGCCTTCGGGGATATTCTTGGAAGAACGCAGGATAGCGATGACCTCGTCGATGAAGTCGAGCGCGATTTTGAGGGCTTCGAGGATATGGGCGCGCTCCTTCGCCTTTTTCAGGTCGAAGATGGTGCGGCGGAGAATGACTTCGAGCTGGTGCTTGATGTAATACTCGAGCATTTGCTTGAGTGTGAGGATCTTCGGCACGCCGTCGACAATCGCGAGGTGAATCGCGCCGAAGGTAATCTGCATATTGGTGTTTTTGAAAAGGTTGTTCAGCACGACGTTCGGGGAAGCGTCCCGCTTGACGTCGATGGTGATGCGCATACCCTCGCGGTCGGAGTGGTCGTCGCAATTGCTGATGCCTTCCAGCTTCTTTTCCTTGACAAGGTCGCTGATGCTCTCGATCAGGCGCGCCTTGTTGACCTGATAGGGCAGCTCGGTGACGACAATCTGATAGCGACCGTTCGGGCGCTCCACGATTTCCGCCTTGGCGCGGACGGTGATCTTGCCGCGTCCGGTGGCATAGGCGGCGCGGATGCCGGAACGTCCCATGATAATGCCGCCTGTCGGGAAGTCGGGACCCTTGATGCATTCCATCAGTTCATCCAGCGTCGCGTCGGGATTTTTGAGCAGCAGACACACCGCGTCCACCACTTCGCACAGGTTGTGGGGGGCGATATTGGTCGCCATGCCGACGGCGATACCCGTGGAGCCGTTGACCAGCAGGTTGGGATAACGGGAGGGCAGCACGGACGGCTCCTGATGGGAGTCGTCGAAGTTGTTGACGAAATCGACGGTTTCCTTGTCGATGTCGGTGAGCATTTCCATGGAAATCTTGCTCATCCTGGCTTCTGTATAACGGTAGGCAGCCGGCGGGTCGCCGTCCACCGAACCGAAGTTGCCGTGACCGTCTACCAGCATATAGCGCATGGAGAAATCCTGCGCCAGTCGCACCAGCGCGTCGTAAACCGACGCGTCGCCGTGGGGATGATAGCGACCCAGCACAGCGCCGACCGTGGTGGCGCACTTCTTGTAGGCTCTTTCGGGATACAGACCGTCCTCGAACATGGTGTAGAGAATGCGTCTGTGCACCGGCTTCAGACCGTCGCGCACATCCGGCAAAGCTCTCTGCACGATAACCGACATCGAATACGCGAGAAAGGAGTCCTTCATCTCGCGATTGATGTCAACCTCAACAATCTTTTGATTTTCATGACCTTCGTATTCCATTGGCTATAGTCTCCTTAATTTGATTGTATTATTTATATCAAATATTACATCCTGGAATATTCATGATGTTTTTCTTTCAAAAAACGCTCCCAATCCGTGAATTTTTTCTTGCTTTCTGCGGCAAACAACGGCACATACAGGAAGGTGCCGTCTTTGAAGATGATCACCGTCATTTTTCTCTGCCGGCGAATGGCTTTCATTTTGCGGTAGACAATCTGATTGACGGCTTCGTCCGCCTGGTGCGTGATGACGGTCACATGGTCGTCATACCACCGCAGGCTGATGGCTTTGGAGGGAAGCGCCATTTCCTGACGGCGTGCTTTGACAAACGCCAGCACAAAAACAAGTAAGATCATCAGCCAGACCGCCGCCGCCAGCGCGGACGCGCGGATATTTCCGCCGCGGGCATGCAGCAGACATCCCGCCGTTACCAGAACGGTCGCAGCCGCCAATAAGCGATTGCGCTTCCATCCCGCAACGGCAGAAACATCCGCGCCCGTCATGGCAAAATCAAACTGCCAGCGCGGCGGCTCGGCTTCTTTGTCAGGCTGTCCGACTTCACCGACCGATTCGGGCGATGTTGCTGCCTGCATCAAGGCGACTCGCGCATATTTCGCGCCAAAGGTCTGCTGCAAAAAGGAAGTGACCGCCAGCGCGGACGCCGAATCGAAAAACCGCGCCGGAAGATAAAGATAACGGGTTCGCTGATGAACGAAGTACAGTCCGTCAGCGCTTTCATATACGTCGGTAATCTCCTGCCACGGAAAGACGCTGTGCGTGCGGGCATGGGTGATCGTCAGCCGGTCGGGATAAAAGGCGGCTTCCGTGGGGAACGCCTCTTCCTCCGCAAGTTCCCGCTGCTGCATGACCCGGTTGAGCTTCCGAAGGACGAACATCCTGAAAAGCAACTGCCACGTCAGCAGGAACACGATCATCGCCGCCAGAAACGCCAACAACGGAATACGTTCCCTGGCGTTGTCGAGCGCCAGAAGCACCAGCAGCACCGCAAGAGGCAGCGTATAAAGCAGCCTGACCCACAGACCGGGGATTTTCACCTGCTTGAGCAGCCGGTCGGTGATAAAGACCGTCCTCCGTCTGCTGTCGGACGGGGTAATCTGATATTGTATTTTAGCGAAAGGTTCCATTGGCTACTCTCCTTTTTGGCAGCATGAGGCAGTGGAGAATTTCTTGGGACATACCCGCTACAGATTGTAATAATCCGGCGGTTTTGCCACGGATTTCCACCGCTTTCACCTTGATTTTCCTCTTTTCTGCGTCTTTTCCGCTGTCATCCACGTCCATTCCACACGAATTTGTGGAAAACTCGGTGTAAACTCTTGAAACTTATTGTTATAACCATTTTATTTATAACTTAAAGTTTATGCTACTTCACATTTTCAAAATATTACAGTAGGTTATCAACCTTTTCCACCGAGTTTTCAACAGACTTTTCAGATGATTCCACGCCACACTGTCAAAATCTCCCGATTGGTGGGAATCACGCGTTGTGGAATGGATTTTACCTATACGGTTAAAAATTTTTATATTTCAACGCCGCAGGCGTTCCTTCATTATTCTTTATTATTTATTCACCATTCTCTATTCACTTATCGAGCGTTTTTTTCCAAGGTTCGCGCATCAAACGTCCAGGTTCTTGACGTACTTGGCGTTCTGCTCGATGAATTCGCGGCGCGGCTCGACCTTGTCGCCCATCAGGATAGAGAAGGTTTCATCGGCGGCTCTCGCGTCGTCCAGCGTGACACGCAGCATAATGCGGGTGGCGGGATTCATGGTCGTCTCCCAGAGCTGCTCGCTGTCCATCTCGCCCAGACCTTTGTACCGCTGCACATCCTCCGAACCGCCCACTTCCGCAAGGATTCTGTCGCGTTCTTCGTCGGAATAGGCGTAGAGGTGCGCGTCCTTCTTGGTGATTTTGTAGTGCAGCGTATCCTCCGCGTCGCCCTCTTCTTTGACCTTTTTGACCGTCGCGGTGCCGCCCAGTTCGCGGACAATGCGGTCTTTGTCCTCCTCGCTGTAGGCGTCCATTTCCACGCGTTTGCGGGTGATACGGTAAAGCGGGGGCTGCGCAATGCAGATATTGCCGTTTTCGATGAGGGGGCGCATGAAGCGGAAGAAGAAGGTCAGCAGCAGCGTGCGGATATGGGAGCCGTCCACATCGGCATCCGCCATGATGATGACCTTGCCGTAACGCAGCTTGGAGATGTCAAATTCGTCGCCTATGCCGCAGCCCAGCGCGGTCACCACCGGCATGAGCTTGTCGTTGCCGTAAACTTTGTCCATGCGCGCCTTTTCGACATTGAGCATCTTGCCCCACAGCGGCAGGATCGCCTGAAAGCGTCTGTCTCTGCCGCCCTTGGCGGAACCGCCTGCGGAGTCGCCCTCGACGATGTAGATTTCGGTGTTGACCGGGTCGCGGTCGGAGCAGTCCGCCAGCTTGCCGGGCAGAGAGGCGTTGTCAAACGCCGTCTTGCGCCGCGCCGCGTCTCTTGCCTTTCGCGCCGCGTCACGCGCGCGGGAAGCCTCCAGCGCCTTATTGAAGATGGATTTGGCGACGGCGGGATTTTCTTCGAGATAATTCATCAGCTTTTCGGAAATCACGCCGTCCACTAAGCTGCGGATCTCGGTGTTGCCGAGCTTGCCCTTGGTCTGTCCCTCAAACTGCGCTTCTTTCAGCTTGACGCTGATGACGGTCGTCAGACCCTCGCGCACGTCGTCGCCCGTAAAATTGCGGTCGCTGTCTTTGAGAATGCCGAATTTACGGGCATAATCGTTCATCACGCGGGTGAGGGCGCGCTTGAAGCCGTCCTCGTGCGTGCCGCCGTCCACCGTGCGGATATTGTTGGCGAATGACAGGGTGAACTCGTTGTAATCCATGTTATACTGCATGGCAATCTCAGCGGTCGCGTTGCCGTCGGCGGACACGCCGCTGAAATACATCACATCGGGGTGAAGCAGCTCGACCGACTTTTTCTGATGAATGTATTCCACGAAGGAGCGGATGCCGCCCTCGTAGCAGTAGCTTTCGCTCACAGGCTCCTCGCCGCGCAGATCGGACAAACGGATATGAATGCCCGCGTTGAGGAACGCCTGCTCTCTGAGGCGCGTCTGGAGCGTTTCAAAGTCATAGACGGTGGTTTCCCTGAACATCTCGGGGTCCGCCTTGAAGCGCACGAGCGTGCCGCGTTTGTCGGTGTCCCCGATCACTTTAAGATCGCACATCTTGTTGCCGCGCTCGAAACGCTGGTAATAGACGTGCTGCCCGTCGCTGACCTCCACTTCCAGCCATTCGGAGAGCGCGTTGACGACCGAAGCGCCCACGCCGTGCAGACCGCCCGACACCTTGTAGCCGCTGCCGCCGAATTTGCCGCCCGCGTGGAGTATCGTAAAGATAACCTCCACGGCGGGAAGACCCGTCTGGTGCTGGATGCCCACGGGAATGCCGCGTCCGTTGTCGGTGACGGTGATGATATCGTCCTTTTCTATGTCCACCGTGATGAGGTCGCAGTAGCCCGCCAAAGCCTCGTCGATGGCGTTGTCTACGATTTCATAGACCAGATGGTGCAGACCTTTGGGGCCTGTGGAACCGATGTACATGCCGGGGCGTTTTCTGACCGCCTCCAGCCCTTCCAAGACCTGTATCTGACTTTCGTCATATGCCTCCGCGTCCACGGCGGTGCTGACCAGTTCCATATCCGATTCCTTTTTTTCGATGTTATCCAAACCCATAATCCTCCGAATTTTTTATAATATGCGTGCTGTTTTTTTCATACGGCGCTTCTTTTGACGGAAGTGCGGCATCACACAGCGTTATATAAAAATATTATAACATACACAGCGCAAAATTGCCACAGTAAATTATTAAAATTTTTTGCTTTTTATTAGTATAAGAGCGATAAAAAAATAAAAAAAGAACGTCATATTTCGCCTGTGACGGTCGAAATATGACGTTAGCCTGTATATATGGCTATCCCCTGTTCGGCGCGTCCTGCGAGCGCTGAGGGCGAAATCTGGCACAAATAAACGCGCCCGTCCCGACAGACCACAAAACTCTTGGGCAGATCGTCGGTCACCGTGACCACTCTCCCCTCTTTTTCAGCGCGGGTCAGCAGGTAGCGCGTATGCTTGGAAATCGTGGTGTTGTCCATGTCAAATATGCCGATAATCTCCCTCTCGGGAATCACATAGTTGTTGCCTAAATGCAGATACATTGTGCCGCCTGATTCCTCCTTTCTTTGCGCGGTAGGAAGTGGGACAAGTGAACAGTGGTCAGTAAGGCTAACCACTCATCACATTTCACACTAACCACTAACCACTAACTACTAACCACTAACCACTAACTACTAACCACTAACTACTAACCACTAACTACTAACCACTAACTACTAACTACTAAATTTCCCATGTTCTACCGTGATAATCTTTCCCCGATCCAGCCCCTTGACCGTATGGGGATCACAGCACGAAATAAAAACCTGCCATCCGTCCATATGATTCATGAGATAATCCTGCCGCAGTCCGTCCAATTCGCTCATCACGTCATCCAGCACCGCGATCGGACGCTCTCCCACGGCTTCCTCGAGCAGCGCCGCCTCCGCCAGCTTCAGCGCCAGCACACAGGAGCGCTTCTGTCCCTGCGAGGCAAAGCTGCGCGCCGACATATCGTTGACCGAAATGACCAGATCGTCGCGGTGGCAGCCGTAATTGGTACATCCCTGCATGAGGTCTGACGCGCGGTGCGTTTCCAGTTGTTTCCGCAGCGCCCCGGCGGTTTCCTTCTCCGATTCGGGGCGGAAAAAACCGCACTGATAGCGCAAAGAAATCCTTTCCCGTCCCGATGAAATGCCGTCGAAGATTTCCTCCGTCTTTCCACACAGCCTGTTGATATATTCGGCGCGCTTGCAGGCAATTTTTGCACCGGTTCTTGACAGATTTTCGTCCCAGATTTCCAACATCGGCTCAAATCCCTCGGCGGACACGGATTTTTTTAAAAAGGCGTTGCGCTGCGCCAGAATACGGTTGTACTCCACCAGCAGCCGGGGATAAGCGGGATATTGCTGCGAAATCGCCCCGTCCAGAAATTTGCGGCGATCCGCCGAACCGCCCTTGACCAGTCCCATATGATCGGGCGAAAACACCACAGCGCAGAATTTCCCGATAAATCCGGTGGCCGCCGCGAGCTTTACGCCGTTGAGGGTCGCCTGTTTTTTGTCCGTGATAACAAGCTGGGCGGTCTGATCGCGCTTTTCGGCGTGAAATTGCAGCTCCATGCGGGCAAATTTCTCTCCTTTGGCAATCAGCTCGTTGTTTTTCGCGCCGCGGAAGGAGCGAACGCCGGTAAAAAGACAAAGCGCCTCGAGAAGATTGGTCTTGCCCTGTCCGTTTTCGCCGCAAATGACGTTCACGCCGTCGGTAAATTCAATCGAAGCGGGGGAGAGGTTGCGAAAATTTTCGGTATATATACTCCGGGCAATCATGCATTGCGAACCTCCAATTCCACGCTGTCGCAGGGAATTGTGACCATATCGCCGGGACGGATTTTTTTGCCCCGCATGGTGCAGACTTCTCCGTTGACGAGCACGGCGCCGGACGTCACCATAAATTTGGCTTCCCCGCCGACGGCTACGATACCGGCAAATTTTAAAAGGCTGTCGAGTTTGATAAACTCGGTCGTAATTTCGATGATACGATGCTGCATAGCTACCTCCTGATGGAAAGTGAAGAGTGAAAGAAAGGAATGGGAGAAATGAGAATTTAGTGGGGAGTGGGAAGTGGGGAGTGGGGAGTGGGGAGTGGGGAGTGGGGAGAGAAAAAGAAAAGCGAAGCGCAATTAGCGAGCGAATGCGAGCGCGGGGTCCAGGGGACTGGTTCCCTGGCGGGTCAAGGGCAGAGCCCTTGCGGGAGAGTGAGGGCAGGACCCTCACAAGTGAGGCGTAGCCGAACGAGCGGAACGAGCCCCGATTGAGAAGGCAGTCGGGCGAATTCGTATAGG
>CACWOA010000073.1 GCA_902762395.1 uncultured Ruminococcus sp. | reverse complement strand
AAACAAAGCCTTTTAACTCCCTTCAAATGATAGGATGGTTTGATAATCTATAATATAATAGCACATCGGAGCGGTAATAACAACCGCATTCAAATAAAATTAACAATTAATATGATATAACTGTTCTCTCAGGATGCTTCGGAAATGGTAGTGATACCTCTGATAAGGATTTTGTCGCCGGAGGTGAGGACCGACTGACTGTCGGCGGGAATGTCAGCGGACGCCATCAGCTTGCCGTCCAGGTTGTAGCTGTAGAAACGGGACTGACTGATGAGGTTGATGCGGCTGTTGGTCAGCTCCATATCGGGTGAGATGAGCGCCGTGGACAGATTGGCGACTTCCTCACACGCCGTGTTGAGTACCACAACGCCGGTGTTTTGTCCGTCGGAATGAGCCGAAAAAGCAAGCGCAAGATTTCCGTTGTCGCTGACGTCGAACCCCGTCAGCGTCCTTCCCGCATAGCTGTAGACCTGCGCTTTTTCTTCGTTGACACGCAGGCGCACCGCCTTGTCGTCACCGATGGCGGTGACGGAACTGTCGCTTGTAAAACGGACGGCAAACAGCAGGGTATCTTCAAAGGTGTATTCCCGGAGATTGGCGCTGCCGCCCACCTTTTGAATAATGACGACGCTTTTCAGCTTGCCGTCCTGTGTGGTCACGCCGCACATGGCAACGGTATGCCCTGAGGGACTGATGGAAATGTCGGAGATATGATAGCTGCCCGATTTCCACTTGTGGAGCGATTTGCCGTTTTTTGTGAAAACATTGACATAGGAGTGCGCCGTGTCGTAATTGGTCACGAGGGCGAAGCGACCCGAACGGGAAACCGCTCCCGCGACAATGGTGTGATCCGTTGTACCGGAGCAGACGCTGCCCGACAATGTTTTGAGGGCATAAGCCGTTCCCCTGCGGTCAAACAGCAGGGTGTATCTGTCGGCGGTCTTCATCGCAGGGGACGCCATGTAGTGCGGCTGTGAGATCAGTTCCCTTCCCTTCACGTCGTAAACGGTATAGGCAGTGTCGGTCAGGACAGCGGTGCCGTGGGAGACGGTTTCGGCGTCAATCGAACGGCTGCCGTTGAGTTCGGCGGGATATCCCTGCCCCGCCGCGTGAGACAGCACGCTTTTGTCCCTGTACCCCCGTATGATGCCGCGGACGGAAATATCTGCGTCTGACAGACAAACAAACGCGATGGCGGCGACGGCTGCGGTCGTGACGGTCAGCTTGACGATGGTCTGGAATAAATTTTCGTTGACGGGAAGCCGGAATGCGTTGATTCTGTTCAGTATCCGCTGTATCCGTTGTACCCGTTGTATCTGACGGCGTTTTTGGGTCGTCTTTTTGTTTTTTTGTGGCTTTTTTGGTTGCTCTGCCATTGGTATCCCTCCGATAATTACAGTTATTTCATACAATGGTTTTCTATCATTATATCACATGACGAGGTTTAATACAATACTTTATTCAGATATAATCCGCAGGCGGCGGCGGTAGCCCCGGCGCGGTCACGCTGGCGGGAAGCGATGATGGAAGGAATGGAGCCGGGCGGCAGCTTGCCTGCTGACAGTTGCAGCAGTGTACCCACCATGATGCGCACCATGTTGTACAGGAAGCCGTCCGCAGTGACGGTGAATTCCACCATGCGCGGGTCATCCTCCAGCCGCCGCACGCCGCACTGCGAGACGGTGCGCACCTTGTCAATCACATCGCTCCCGGCGGAACAGAAAGCGGAAAAGTCGTGTGTGCCGAGGTAGTCTTGCGCCTGCGCGTTGAGGAACGCTTCATCGAGAGGGGATTTATACCACAAGGCGCGCGTGTGCCAGAAGGGGTCCCGCAGCGGGGCGTTGAGAATCAGATAGCGGTACTGTTTGCCCAGGCAGTCGTAGCGCGCGTGGAAATCGTCCGCGACGGGATAACAGTCAAAGGCGGCGATATCGGGCGGGAGCTTGACATTGAGCGCCAGGGGGAGCTTTTCGCAGGGAATGGCGCAGGAAGTGCGGAAGCTGACGCAAAACTCATTGGCGTGAACCCCGCTGTCGGTACGGCTGCATCCCTTCACGGCGACCTTTTCCTTAAGCACGTCCCAAAGGGTCTGCTGGAATATCTCCTGCACCGTGCGCTTTTCATCCTGCACCTGCCAGCCGCAGAAGCCGCTCCCGTCATATTTGATTTTCACCAGAAGTGTGCGCATGAAAAGACCTCCTCGTATTGAATGTGAAATGTGAAGTTTGAAGTGGGGAGTGGGAAGTGGGAAGTTTGCTCAAAAAACGCTAACAGCCAACGGCTAACGGCTAACAGTTAAAACGGCTAACCACTTTTCTTAAAATTGTATCTTTCGCTATGGAAATTGTCAAGCGGCGAGGGGAAATATTTTGAAAAAAGAGCCTTTTGCAGTGAAGCCAAAACAACCGCTCCCGCTTTTGGCAAAATATGCCTGATCGGGAACGGTTGCGGTATATGCCATGATTGGCGGGAGATTTTAATGATTATGCAAAATAGGGGTTGCCCTTGGCCCATTTGTCAGAGGGATCCCAGCGGCGGTAACGGGAATCGTTGCTGCGTCGGGGAACGCCGGGACCTGCGGGGCCGCTGTCGTTGACAATCTTGACCTCTGTGCCGATGGCGCAGTTGTCATAGATCCATTTGCAGTCGCGCACGCACATGCGGATGCAGCCGTGGGAGGCAGGTGTGCCGAGCTTGTCGTAATCGTTGTAAGACATGGTGGACGGACTCTGCCGATTGTAGGGTACCGAATGGAAGAGATAACCGGTGCTGATGGAACTGCTGTACTGACCGTAGACATTGCCCTGCAGCAGTTTCCAGCGATATTTGGCGCGGATATGGTATGTACCTGAGCGGGTGGGGGAGGAACTGGCGCCGGTGGAGCAGGTGAAGGTTTTGACGATCCTGGTGTATTTGCCCTTGTCGTCCTTGCCGTAGACCACGGTGGACTGGCTGCCCTTATAGACAACGATGTAATATTTCGGGGTGTTGTCCTTTTTGGCGGTGGTTTTGGTGGTCTTGGCGGCGGTCGTCGCCGCTGCGCTGCTCAGTTTGCCGAGGGTACTGAGCGCCCATCCGGTTTTGGTTGTCGAGAGTCTGATCTGATACCAGGTGTTGCCCTTGGCGTCCTTTTTGGTGGCGAGATAGGTGTATTTTTTCCCCTTTTCCAACCTGCCGAGTTTGGCGTAATTGGTGCCGGGTCCCGAACGGACATTGGCGGGCGTGGCGGTCACCGTAAATGTCACGGCGCTGCTGGCGGCTTTGGTTGTCGTGGTGGTGGCTTTGGTTGTCGTGGTAGTCGCTTTGGTAGTGTCGGTTGCTTTGGTGGTGTCGGTTGTTTCGGTGGCGGTAGGCTTTACTGTGGAAGCGGTGGTTTCCGCCGTTTTGATGAGCTTGCCGAGGGAACTCAGCACCCAGCCTGTCCGGTTGGCGGGCAGTTGAATGTGATACCATACCTTGCCGTTCTTATCTTTCTTGCTTTCGAGATAATCATAGCGCTTGTTCTTCTGAAGCTGTCCCAGCTTGGCGTAGTTGGTGCCCGCCCCCGAACGGACATTGGCGGGCGTTACCGTGATCTCCACTTGGGTGACGCTTTTTGGGGTTGTGGTGGTAGTCGCCTTGGAGGTCGTGGCGGTTTTGGATGTCGTAGCGGCGGCCTGATTCAGTTTGCCGAGCGATGCCATGACCCAGCCCTTTTGATTGGACGAGAGCTTGATCTGATACCAAAGTCTGCCGCCGCTGTCTTTTTTGCTTGCGAGATACGCGTATTTCTTACCCTTTTCGAGTCGGCCGAGCTTGGCGTAGTTGGAGCCGGGGCCGGAACGGACATTGGCGGGGGTGACGGTGACCTCAAACGAGGAAGTGCCGCCGCTTTGGGGCGCGTTTTGCCTGTTTGCCGCGTCAGCCGTCCGGTGGAAAGCTGTCGCTGCGGCTGTTGCGACCGAGTCGGAAAACACGGAATTGACAGGCTGCGCCGCGGCGATCACATCCCCTTTGCAGCCGGCCAGACAGGTCAGCGCCAGGCATGCGGCGGTCAGGAATGCCGCGGTGCGTGTCACGGATCGGGCGAAAAATGGTTTGTCCTTCATGGTAATCATATCCTATCAGTTAGCATTTGGGATTTTTGGAAAAAACAAAAACCCGTCACATTTATTATAATCTGACGGGCTGTCCGAAATATGAATATTTTATGAAAACAAAGCGTCTGTAAAAAAACTGTGAATTGTCCTAAAGATTTGTCACAAAAAACGGATTTCTTATTCATGGTTCTGTGCGGAAGCGGCGGCGATAAGAGAGGGAAGCGCCGCCTCAAAATTCACGCCGAACGCTTTGTCGCGGCCACTGTCCGCTGTGCGGCGGATACACTCGCAGGTGAAATCCACCGCCAGCCCCACCGCGTCCCCCAAGGGATGTCCGCCCGCGAGAGCGCCCACGCAGACCGAGGCAAAGATGTCGCCCGTGCCGTGGAAGCTGCCGTTTTCACGGTGACCAAAGCGGGAAAAGAATTGGCCGTTCTCGCTGTCGTAGGCGACGGCACCCAGTTCATCGGGCGCAAAGCTCACGCCTGTCAGAATGGCTTTTTTGGCTCCCAGCGAAGTCAGCCCGCGCAGCAGGTCGCGGATCTGTTCCCGCGTGTAATGTTCTCCCGGATAGGGAACGTCCAGCAGCAGGCACGCTTCGGTTAGATTGGGCACGATCACGTCCCCCTTGCTGCAGAAGTGCTTCATCTGTGAGACAAATGCATCGGTAAATCGGGAATACAGCCGCCCGTGATCGCCCATGACGGGGTCGATAAAGACAAAGCCGTCTCCCCGGAATTCGTCGATGAAGTCGGAAATCAGCACGAGCTGACGCAGCGAACCCAGATAGCCGGTGTAAATGCCGTGAAACGTCACACCGATTTCCCGCCAGTGGGCGGTGATGGCGGGGATTTCTCCTGTCAGATCGCAAAAGGCAGGATGGGGAAAGAGCGTGTGACTTGACAGCACGGCGGTGGGCAGCACGGAGGTTTCCACTCCCATGGCGGAGATAATGGGAAGCGCAACGGTCAGCGAACACCGACCGACACAGGAAATATCCTGCACCGTGACAATTCTTTTCATGAGGCGAGTTCCTTTCCGAAAGAAGAATGATAACAAAAACATGGCAAGGCGCACCGCCGACACGATTTATTCCGGTGCGCCGGAAATTCGCGTCTGTGCGATGCGCTTTGCAAGTTTAGTCTTTGTTTTTCTGGCGTTTGACTCCTACATTGAAATCAAACAGATTGGCCTTGATGAGGGCGGGACGCAGCGCCGCGTAGAGCAGAACGGCGGCGATGACGGACAGCACCGCGTTGACGAAGGTGGTGGCGGTCTGCCACTTGGCGAGGATGGAAGCCGCTTCCGCGTCCAGACCTAAGATGAAGCGCTTGTAGAAGTAGGAAAAGACCGGCTCAAAGATGACATTGAAGAGAAGACCTGCCGAAGAAGCGGCGACCGTCCAGCCAAAGACTTTTTTTCCGTCGGGCAGCGTGCCGTCTTCGCCGCGCTGCGAGATCTTGCCGAGTCTGTGCGCCACCAGTCCCGTGATCAGACCGATGAAAAATTTGAGGATAAAGGTTTTGGGGGCGGAGGTGATATAGACCGGGTCGAGCAGATCGCCGATGGTCATGCCGATGGCGCCCGCCAGTCCTCCCGGCACGCCGCCGAAGAGTAGCGCCGCCAGCACGCAGAACGTATTGCCGAGGTGGAAAGAGGTGAATTCCGAGCCGACAGGCACCTTGATTTGCAGGAACGTGAAAGCGAGATACGAGAGCGCCGCCATGATGCCGACTTTAGCGACCAGCAGCGCGGGATTTTTACGGTTGTTGAGTTGATTCATGAGATTCGTCTCCTTTTCAAAATACAAAATTCATAATCTGAATGATAGGCTTTTAGGATAAGGGTTGACTTTCAACGTTGAACTGGTATAATAATACATCATAACTGTGCATTTGAAAATATACAATTTTGATTATTTTTATCATGACAGTTTTTTTGCGAAACAGGAGGCGTTTTACAAATGATCTATGAACCGATTTCGCTGGACAGTGCGTCAAGGGTGCCGATGTACCGTCAGTTATATGAAAGCATCCGCGACAGAATCGGCGCGGGTGCGCTGGAAGTGGGGGAGAAAATGCCCTCTATCCGCTGTATTGCCGAGGAATTGGGAGTCAGCCGCACGACGGTGGAGCAGGCCTACCAGCAGCTTTGTGTGGAAGGATATCTGGTCAGCCGTCCGCAGAGCGGTTATTATGTGGAGGCGGCCGTCAGAAGCGAAATCCTTCACGCTGATGAAAACCGGGAGGAAAAGGAACCGCCCGGCGTGCGGTATGATTTCGGCAGCCGTTATGTGGATATGCGCGGCTCGGATATCGAGCTGTGGCGCAAATATGTGCGTTCGGTACTCAGCCGGGAGGACATTGTCGCTTCCTACGGGCATTATCAGGGCGAACCGGCGCTGCGGCGGGAGCTGGCGCATTACGGTATGCTGCTGCGTGGGGTGAATGCCGCTGCCGACCGCATTGTGGTGGGGGCAGGCGTGCAGCCCCTTCTCTCGCTGCTGTGCGGACTGATAGGGGAACGCGCCGGACGCGTGGGCATCGAATATCCCTGTTTTCCGCAGGCGGAGCGGGTGTTTCGCGATTTTCGGCTGGAGATTGCCGCGCTGGGACATGATAAATACGGCGTGACGGCGGGGGAGCTGTATGCTTCGCAAACCGACCTTCTGTATCTCAACCCTTCCAACACCGAGAGCATGGGGCGTCCTATGCCGGTCAGCCGCCGCGCGGAAATTTTGGAATGGGCGCGCTGCACGGACGGGCTGATCGTGGAAGATGACTATAACGGCGCGCTTCGTTTCAAATCCCGTCCTGTCCCTGCCATGCAGGGGATGGACGGAGGGGGACGGGTGGTCTATCTCGGTTCGTTTTCCAAGCTTCTTATGCCGTCGGTGCGTATCAGCTACATGGTGCTGCCGGAGGAACTGGCGGCGCTCTACCGCGAACGCGGCGCGTATTACAACCAGACGTCGTCAAAAGTGGAGCAGCTCGCCTTTGCCGAATATATGCGGGACGGACACATTGAAAAGCGCCTGCGCCGTCTGCGCAAGGTGTATGCCGAAAAAAGCAGCCTTTTAATGCGTCTTCTCACGGAGTATTTCGGAACAAAGGGGGAAGTGCGGCTGGCTGAAACCGCGCTGTGTGTGGATGTGACGTTTCCCTGTGCGGTCAGCGGGCAGGATTTGGCACAAAAGGCAATGCAAGCGGGGCTGCGCGTCATTCCCGCGGCAGGCGGGGAAGAAAATGAAAAAAAAGCCTGCGTGCGTCTGAGCTTTGCGGGCA
Source organism: uncultured Ruminococcus sp. (assembly GCA_902762395.1). Taxonomy (GTDB): domain Bacteria; phylum Bacillota; class Clostridia; order Oscillospirales; family Acutalibacteraceae; genus RUG762. The sequence continues at coordinate 641 of CACWOA010000073.1, read as the reverse complement.
TTGCGGAGGAGGATATGCGCGGCGGCGTGGCGCTGCTGCACCGGATTGCGACGGAGAATGCGCCTGTATAGCCAAAAACATCAAACGGCGCACCGTTCGGAATGACTTCCGGGCAGTGCGCCGTTGCTGGTATGACGTATTCTGTTGTAGGATGGGAGATGCGGAATTATGACACAGTTACCCGGAAGCCGGTACCCTTGCCCTGATAGGAGACCGCAATCGCCTGCTGTCCTACCGTGTTCATAGCGCCGTTGGGGGTGTAGGAGAAACCGGAGCTGATGACCTTGTTCGTGCCGTCCGCGTAATTGACCTTGACGGTCATGCCTGCGGGGTCAAATTTTTGTCCGACGGTGTAGGTCATCTTTGTCGGGAGCTTTTTGATGGCGATGGAGGAAACTGCCTTGTCGTTGACAGTTACCCGGAAGCCGGTACCCTTGCCCTGATAGGAGACGGCAATCGCCTGCTGTCCTGCCGTGTTCATAGCGCCGTTGGGGGTGTAGGAGAAACCGGAGCTGATGACCTTGCTCGTGCCGTCCGCGTAATTGACCTTGATTGTCATGCCTGCGGGGTCAAATTTTTGTCCGACGGTGTAGGTCATCTTTGTCGGGAGCTTTTTGATGGCGATGGAGGAAACTGCCTTG
>CACWOA010000072.1 GCA_902762395.1 uncultured Ruminococcus sp. | reverse complement strand
CTGCCATTGCACTGCCTTACGGCAGCGGGGAGCAGCCCGAACCGATACAGAAATTCCGGGACGTGCTGAAAATGGTGACGGCCATGGAAGACGGCAGGATGGCGTACCTGGTGCTGGGGATCGAGAACCAGTCGCAGATTCACTATGCCATGCCCGTGCGCAATATGCTGTACGACGCCATCCAGTATATGTCACAGGTGGAGGATACCATGAAAGCCCACCGCGAGAGCAGGGAGACTCCCGAAACTTCAGGGGAATATCTCTCCGGGTTCTGGCGCTCGGATACGCTGCTGCCGGTGATTACGCTGACGTTGTATTTCGGCGCGGAGGAATGGACCGCGCCGCGTGATCTTCACGGTATGATGAGGGTTGACGAGGAAATTCTGCCGTTTATTGACAATTATCGGCTGCACCTGATCGCACCTTCGGAAATTTCCGACGAGGATTTTGACAAATTCCACACCGAACTGCGGCTGGCTTTGAAGTACGTCAAGTATTCAAAGAACAAGACGCGTCTGAACGAGATTGTGCATGAGGACAGCGGATACAGGCGTATATCCAAAAAAACGGCGGATATGGTGAATATTGTCACCGGTTCCAAATTAAAATACGGGGAAAGAGAGGAGAAGGTCGATATGTGTCTGGCGATTGAAGAAATGAGAAACGACGCCATCGCGGAAGGCAGAGCCAAGGGAATGGTCGAGGGCAAAGCTGAAGGGATCGCGGAAGGCAGAGCCGAGGGCATGGAAAAAGGTCTCGCCGAAGGCATGGAAAAAGGTCTCGCCGAAGGCATGGAAAAAGGTCTCGCCGAAGGCATGGAAAAAGGTCTCGCCGAGGGAATGGCCGAGGGAATGGAAAAAGGGATTGTGGAAGGTATTGTAAGCACCTTATCCGCACTGGTGAAGGATGGCATTCTGACCTTGGCGCAGGCGGCGGAACGCGCGCATATGTCTGTTGCGGAATTTGAGAACAAAATGGCGTTGCAGGAACAATCCTGACAGAAAAACAAAAGGGTATGCTGTCCTTTCCGGGGAACCTGCGGATTCCGGGGGAACCTGCGGATTCCGGGGGAACCTGCGGATTCCGAAGACAGTATGCCTTTTTTATACATACCGGATAGGATTGTCATCGCTGAAAAATGCAATGATACATTCCTATGCATTTTCCGGATAAAAACACGGCAAATTCATTGACACAACGCCATATGGGGTGCTATAATATCGTTAATTCTATTTGCGGTTTTGCATATTATGAATGAAAATACGGAGGTAATTGTCAATCATGAAACTCAATGGTTCCGACATCATCTGTGAAGTGCTGCTGGAGCAGGGCGTTGACACGGTCTTCGGTTATCCCGGAGGCGCGGTTCTCAACATCTATGACGCTCTCTACAAGTACAGCGACAGAATCACCCACATTCTTACCGCCCACGAACAGGGCGCCAGCCATGCCGCCGACGGCTATGCCCGTTCCACCGGCAAAACCGGCGTGGTTATTGCCACGTCCGGTCCCGGCGCGACCAACCTCGTCACGGGTATTGCCACCGCCATGATGGACAGCATCCCCATGGTCGCCATCACCGGCAACGTCGGCACGCCTGCCCTCGGTAAGGATTCCTTCCAGGAAGTGGACATCACGGGCATCACTATGCCCATCACCAAGCACAACTTTATCGTGCGTGATGTGGAAGTGCTCGCCCCCATTCTGCGCAAAGCGTTCCGTATCGCCCGTTCCGGCAGACCCGGTCCTGTTCTTGTGGATGTTCCTAAGGACGTGACCGCGAAATTTACGGAATTCGTCAGCGAACAGCCCAAGGATAAAGTGACTTATGAAGCCGACGACAGCGCCATTGCCAAGGCGGTGCGCCTCATCAATAACGCCAAATGCCCCATGATTTACGCGGGCGGCGGCGTGATCTCCGCCAATGCTTCCCAACCGCTCCTCACTCTGGCGGAAAAAGCGGATATGCCCGTGTCCTGCTCTCTCATGGGTCTGGGAGGCTTCCCCTCCGATCATCGGCTCTACTGCGGTCTGATCGGTATGCACGGCGGCTACGGCAGCGCCATGGCTACCGACAACTGCGACCTCATGCTGGTCGTGGGCGCGCGTTTCTCCGACCGTGTGGCGGGCGACGCGAAGTCCTTCGCCAAGAACGCGAAGATTATTCAGATCGACATCGACGCGGCGGAGTTCGACAAGAACGTGCTGGTAGACCTCACGATCCGTGGCGGCGCGGACGAAGTACTTGCCAAGCTGGCCAAGGAAGTGGACAAAGCCGATCATTCCGAATGGGTCGATCGGATTGCGAGGTGGAGCGAGGAGATTCACTGCACGCAGGACGACGGCGACAACGCCACCCCCGAAGCCATTTTTGCGCAGCTCAATGAACTTATGCGCCCCGAAGATATCGTCTGCACCGACGTGGGACAGCACCAGATGTGGACCGCGCAGATGTATCACTTCCAGCAGCCCCGCACCTTTGTTTCCTCGGGCGGTCTGGGAACAATGGGCTACGGTCTGGGCGCATCCATCGGTTCGCAGGTGGGCAATCCCGATAAGCGGGTCGTGCTGATTACGGGCGACGGCTCCTTCCACATGAATCTCAACGAACTCACCACACTGGCGAGCTACAACCTGCCCATCGTGGTGCTGGTCATGAATAACCAGGTGCTGGGTATGGTGCGTCAGTGGCAGAAGCTCTTTTATGACAGACGGTTCAGCCACACCGACCCCTGCCGCAAGACCGATTTTGTCAAGCTGGCGGAAGCCTTCGGCGTTACGGGTATGCGCATCACCAGGCTGGATGAGATTGAAGAAACGCTGAAAGCCGCTTTTGAGAAAAACGGTCCTGTAGTGGTAGACTGCCGCATCAGCAAGGATATCAACGCGCTGCCCATGATTCCTCCGGGAGCAGGCGCAGACAAGATTATCACGGAAATGAACTGATACGTTCGCGTTCGCTCACTCAAAGAAAAAAAGAACAGAGAATAAGGAATAAAAAATGCAGCCCTGCGGACTTGAAACTATTTTTTGAAAGGAACGTAACGAACCATGTCTAATAAAAAGGTTCTTTCCGCGCTGGTGAGAAATCACCCCGGCGTGCTCCAGAGAGTGTCGGGACTTTTCTACCGCCGCGGCTACAATATTGAAACCATCTCGGCGTGCGCCACCGAAAATCCCAAATTTACGCGCATGACCATCGTTGTCGTCACCAATGACGAGCTGGAAATGTCCCAGATCATCCGCCAGCTTAGCAAGATTCAGGATATCCGACGCATTGCCATTCTTGACGAAAGAAAGGCCATCTATTCGGAGATGATGATGGTCAAATTCAAGTGCGAGCCAAGGCACCGCACCGAATTTCTCAATCTGACCTTCCGCAACCACATGAATGTGGTGTACATCGGCGACAGCACCGCTATTGTCACGGTGTCCGGTTCGCCCGAGGATCTCGACGCGATTTTAGAGAAATTCGCTGTCTATTCCATTGTGGAGCAGACCCGCACGGGCATGAGCGCCATGGAAGCCAGCGACCGGCCCTTTGTCGAAATGGATGACGCGGAATTCATCAATTAACCCCGACCGGAGGGAGTCACATGAAACGTCAAAGATTTCGTTCATTCCTCTGTATTTTACTTTCCCTGCTGCTGATGATGGGCTGTCTTGCGTCGTGTTCGTCCAAGCAAAAGGACGACATCACCGCGCACGCCGTCATCAAGGCATGGTTTGCCGCCTTTGAAAACGCTGATTACGAGGAAATGCGTCCCTATTGCACGGTGGAATTTCAGGAGCAGTTCTTCCATGACGGCGATGTGTTCGGCTATGCGACCGCGAGACTGCAAGAGATCAGTGAACACAAAATCGACGCGGGCAGCGACAGCTATCTCGCCTATCAGGTGGAGGTGATGGTGCAGCCGGTGGAAGGCTCCGCCAATTACGACGAGCATCACCGCACCGTGGAAACCGCCTTTATCTGCATTCTCGAAAAACAGCCGGACGGCAAATGGCTGATCTCCGACCTGGATTTATCATGAGGCACTGTTCAAAAATAATCTGAACAATCTGACTTGTCCATCTTATTTCCTCACAGTGCCTGACATAAAAAAGACGACCGCCAAACCGATGTTTGACGATCGTCTTTTTTTACGGATGTGCGTTGTTGGGGGAATGCGTAATCAATTCCAACCCAGATACCACACGCAGGACTTTGTGAGCGTGTCGGCCAGTTCGCCAAGGCAGTGGCTTTTGGTCAGCCGCAGCACGCGCTCGGGGCAGACGGCAAAATGTCCTTTGGCGAGGGCATGGGCTTCTTTCGGCGAGGGCTTGCCGTGGGGAACAAAGTATTCCACGGCGCCATAGCCCAGCACCGCCGGAAGCGCGCCGCACATATCATGCCATGTTCTGGAAACCGCCATCAGCTCCTGGTCGGAGGGAGCGCCGTTGATACCGCCTACCGGCAGCCAGACAAACACCTCCCACGGATTGGTCGTGGGAATCTGCGCCATAATGACGTCGCATATCGTCTTGCTCTGAGAGACAAAGGAACTGAAGCAATTAATGGCCTTACCCTGCACAGGCGCGTTGACAAAGGCTTCCACATCAATGTTTCTGCGCTCCATGTAGCTGATTTTCTGTTCATATGACGAATCAATAAAGGCTTCGCCCGTGATGCTGTCGGATGCCAGAAGCATATCGCTGCGGCTTTCACGCAGTCTGTCTATGCTGAGAGGCTGTCCGTGTCCTGCCTGATACAGATGATTGGCCAGTTCCTGTGACACCGGAATGATGATGGTGCTGAATCCCCATTCCGCGCCGTATTTCAAACCCGACAGGTATCTCTGATTGATCTCGTTGACGTCGGTGCCGCTTTTTATCAGCTTGCTGGGACAGTCGATGTATGCCTGCAGCAATTGTGCCGCCGTTGCCCTGACGGAACGGGTATGCGCCTTTTCAGGCATCTCCTCGGACGCTGCGGATGGAGGCATCGGTGCCGACGCGAATTCCTCCGGCTGTGCCTCAGCCGATTCCTCAGCCGATTCCTCAGCCGGTTCCTCAGTTGTTTCCGCCGTCGGTTCGGCTGCGGAAACGCTATCCGTTTGGGGCAGATCCGGTGAAGCGGCGACCTTTTCGGCAGCTGCCGCCCAGATTTCCTCTGCTGTAGCCGCAGGCGCCGCATATTCTTTTATCGGTTCAGACTGCGTCCGAATGGGTTCGGGCTGACTCTGCACCGATTCCGTCTCCGTGTAAATGGGGGTCGGCTGCTTCTCGGGCGCGGCAGAAGATGCATCGGAACGGGACACAGCGCGTCTGAATTTTTGCCGCTTCTGCTGTGGCTCGGACGGTTCCGCCGAGATCGCTTCAGTCAAAAAATCATCTGTCATTTCATCGTTGCCCGTCGGCGGCTCATTGCTGCTGTTGAAATGACGATCAAAATCGTCAAAATTATCAAATTGATCCAATTTTCATTCCTCCGCATATTATGATTGCGATTTCTTGACCATATTATAGCATATCCCCGCGTAAATTACAATGTTTTTTGTTGAGATTTCTGCCTTTTCATGCTCTGATACCGATTTTTCAGGAGTCCACCTGGCTGAAATACAGCACATCGGCGTCTTCGTCGTAAATGGCCAGTGTGAAGTTGAAGGAAGCGCGGCTGAACAGCGCCGCGTCGCTCTTTGGGTCGTCGCTTTCGCTGTGGCGGTCGATAAAGCAATAGGATCCGTGCGAAATGGGCGGTACCAACGGATGATTCCAGTCGTTGTCCTTGATGATGAGCGGCGCGTGGGAATCGTCCCCATAGACGGCGGCGGAAAGATTGTCAGTCAGCGGCAGCGGTTTCCATTGGCTGCTTCTGGCGATTTCGTCCCGTGCGGTGTGATCGCTGTATTGCAGGGCGTAAAAGGAAGTGCCGTCGCCGTGAAATCCGCCGTGTGAATCGTATTCCGAGAGGATTTCGGCGGCGTCACAGTTGACGGATACGGCGCGGGAGACGGATTGCTTGATCTGCGACCCGCTGTCACAGCCTGTCAGCAGCAGCACGGTCAGCAGCGCAAAAAGGACGATAGTTTGCAAGTTGATTGTCGTTCTCCGGTTTTCCATAGAATTGACCTTCTTTTGTAAAATGATAAAATTAATAGAAGATATCGTCGGCGATGGCTTTATTATAGCATCGCACTACTTGAAAGTCAAGATGTATTTATCGAATTTCAATATATTTAATCAATTCGTAACAACCGAACAAGTGTTCACCGAACAAGTGTTCACCGAACAAGTGTTCACCGAACAAGTGTTCACCGAACAAGCGTTCATCGAACAAGTGTTCATCGCCAAAAACAAAAATCCACCGCCAAAGCAGGGAAGCCTTGACGGTGGATATTTTCAATTCAATCAATAGGCGGAAATATTTGCCGCGTTTGTGGATGAATTACAGAATGCCCATCGTGTTGAGTGCGCTGATGACATACTTGAGCAGGAAGAGTCCCACGATGACATACATCAGCGGGTGGATTTCCTTGATCTTGCCCTTGGCGAGCTTCACGATCACATAGGAGATGAAGCCGAAGGCCAGACCGTCGGTGATGGAGTAGAAGAAGGGCATGCAGGCGACGGTGAGGAAGCAGGGAATGGCTACCTCAATATCGCCCCACTCGATGTCTTTGAGCGAGCCGCACATCATAACGCCGACGACAATGAGGATGGGAGCGGTAGCTGCGCTGGGAACCAGACCCACGATGGGGGAGAGGAAGAGCGCGAGCAGGAAGCAAAGACCCGTGACGGTCGAGGTCAGACCGGTCTTGCCGCCTGCGGAAATGCCGGCGGTGGATTCCACATAAGTGGTAACGGTGGAGGTGCCCATGACAGCGCCGGTAGAGGTGGCAATCGCGTCGGCGAGCATCGCCTTTTCGATCTTGGGCAGGTCGCCGTTTTCATCGAGATAGCCGGCCTTGTCCGCCGCGCCGATGAGGGTGCCGATGGTGTCGAACATATCGACCAGCACGAGGGTGATCATGGTGGCAATCAGAGAGGCAAGAGGCGCGGAGAGAAGATCGCCGAAACTGGTGAAGCACTTGCCGAACATGGAGAAATCGAGATAAGGTACCCAGTTGGTGGGAGCGGTCACGCCCATAGGAATTTTAAAGACAAACTGGCAGAGGCAGCCGATGACCGAAGTGGCGATCATGGAGATAAAGAGCGCCGCGGGAACCTTTGCGACGACCAGCACGATGGTGATGATCAGACCCACGCAGGCGAGGAGGACGGTGGGGGAGGCGAAGTTGCCCATGCCGACGGTGGTGGCGGCAGAGGATTCGCCGACCACGATGCCGGCGTTGACCAGACCGATCAGGGCGATGAACATGCCGATGCCCGCGCCGATGGCCTTTTTCAGGTCAATCGGAATCGCCTTGACCAGAGCGGTTCTCGCGCCGGTGACGGTGAGAAGGATAAAGATGAGACCCGCGATAAAGACAGCCGACAGCGCCGCGCCGGCGGACAGACCGTAAGCGCCGCAGAGAGTGTAGGCAAATACCGCGTTGAGTCCGAGACCGGGCGCCTGCGCCATGGGATAGTTGGACAGCCAGCCGATGAGCCATGTGCCGATGGCGGCGGCAATGCAGGTCGCCGTGATGACCGCGGTGTTTTTCATGCCTGTGGGCGAGTTTTCACCGAGGATGACGGGGTTAAGAAAGATGATGTATGCCATGGCGAAGAATGTCGTCAATCCGGCAATAATCTCTGTTCTTACATTGGTGTTGTGTTCCTTGAGCTTGAAGATTTTTTCCAAGAGATAACCCTCCTATAAAAAATAGTTGACCGTTGACGAATTGTTTCTTGATTTGACAAAACACGACAACGGTACAACCCTATTATATAACACACCCGAAATATTTTCAACCCATATTTTTCATAGATTCTTCTTAATTTTTTTATATTTTTTCCACATAGGCGCGAGGAACCTTGCCGACTGCGGCAAATGGGGCGGCTTTTTATCAGGGTAAAAGCATTTACTTTTATTAGAAGAAGATGTAAAATAGAGGCATGGATATAAAAACACTAAAAGAAGAAATCAAAAATATCAGTGAGCCGAG
>CACWOA010000071.1 GCA_902762395.1 uncultured Ruminococcus sp. | reverse complement strand
AACGGCAGCCAATGCGGCAGTATGATGCAGCTCATGACGGTGGGCTATTTCTGCCGCAACCTTGAGCAGCCCGATGTGACCGCGCCTGTCGCCGTGGCGGTGCTGGAAGCGCACCCGGAGGATTACAGGCTGTTTTCGCTTTTTGACGGCGTGTATATCTTCAACCGCTTCCGCAGAGACAACGCCTCCCGCAACGAAACGGCGCTTCATGACGACAAAGCGCTCGCGGCGCGGCATTATGATATTCTGCTGCATATGTATGAACGCATGCCGCAAAAGAAGGTGGAATATGCCCCCATCCTCTATCCGTGGTACGCCAGCTATATGACCAAGAGCATTTTACTCATGTGTGCGCTGGAAGCTGCCTGCGTCATGGAGGACGATGAGAAGATCGACTTCCTCTGCGGCAAACTGACCGAAATCGAATCAGGCAGCCGTGCGCACGCGCTGGAAAAAATCGCCTCCCGGCTTGCCACACGGACGCAGCGGGACACGCTGCTTCAGGCGGCAGCCGACCGCGAAACCTTCACCCGCAAAAAGGCGGTGGAGGTGCTGAAAAAAACGCCCCTTTCGGGGGAGGAATACGCCGTAATCGAAGCTTTTGCCAGATACAAGACCGCCGACCTGCGGGAAGGCGTCATTGCGCTTCTCCGGAACCGCGACAGCGCGGGCATGCAGGAAAGCCTGCGGCGTATGCTGCCCTCCAAGGATGAAAATATCCGTCTGGCGGCGCTCGACCTGCTGCAATACGCCATAGAGGCGTATGGGGAGACGGATTTTTCCGAAGAAAAGGCACTCGCGGCGGCGATTCCTTCTCCCAGTGAGCGGGAAGAAATTCTGCTGGGCGAGATTCTGGGCAGTCCGGTCAGCGCAGAGATCACCAAGGAGAACGGCTACGGACTGTATGACCCCCGTGTCACGCTGGCGCCGGTTGCCTTTACGCCCGATCTCAGCGTAGTCAGGGATTACCTGTCGATTTCTCCCGATGAGCTGACCGGTATCTATCTTGCCTTTATGAAGCTCATCGACGACAACGCCGAGATGAGCTACACCGACAATTCGGGGGAGGAACACCTTCTCGGCACATTGAGCGGGAATTTTTCGCCCTCTTACTGGCAGTACCGCAACCTCGACCCGTCCGCCGTGTACGAAAAGATTCCCTGTCACGAGCTGTGGGCGCGGTTTTACCGCGAAACCATCCGGACGCCGCAGCGCTTCTGGGCGGTCTATCTGGAACGCCGGAGCGGCGTCAATGTGTCGCTGACCGACAACGGCAAAGTGGCCTTTGACCGGAATATCCGGCGGATTTTCGGCGAAATTGCGGATACCGACTGCCGGAAGAAGCTGAAGGAAAAGGACGAGCGATTCGGTCACAGCACCTTTACGCAGATATGCAACGCGGCGCTGGAAAGCATCCTCAGTCAGTTCCGGCTTGCCCTGCCGATGGCTGTCATCCAACACATCATCGGGTATCTGGCCAAGGAAGTGCCGCCGGAGCAGCTCTGGTTCGATGTCGTGAAGGAGAAAAACGACACCTGGAGCGGGAAAAAATACAACCTTCTCAAGACCCGGCTGCCGGAGTATTTCATCGAACAGATGAAACTGCGGCTGCATGAGGATTTTGCCACCAATTTCCTGCTGCTTCACGAGCTTGCCGTCAGAAACGACCCGCTCGGACATCTGGAAAAGGGAGAAATCAAGGAGCACGAGCTGCGGTTTATCAACCCGCAGATTGCTTATTACATCAAAGCCTGCCGGGAAGGCATCATCAGCGAGGAGCTTCTTTACAAGACGCTGCTCGAAGGCATGGGCATACAGCGAGCGGTGGGCGAGCTTACGCCCTTTGTTTCGGGAAAGTTCAACTGGTACAATTACGAAACCCGTGTGGCATTCCTGAGCGTGTACGCCGACGAGGGGATCACGGTGGAACCGGAGGACAATCTCATTCCCGTCGATTCGGCGCTGTATCAATCCGGCAATCGCATCGCGTCCCGGCTCATCGAAACCATCCTCAATGTGGAACTCAAGCGGGGGGACAGCGAGACGGTCTTTTCCAAAGCCGCCCTCAAGATCAACCGGATCTACGGCATTGACCGGCTCATGGAAATCCTGAAGGCATTCGGCAGCGACACCATCAGCCGCACTTCCTATTGGTACGGCACCACCGTCTCCAAGAAGCAGTCGCTCAGCCACCTGCTCAGCGTGTGCTATCCCGCGGCGGAGGACAATGCCCGGAAACTCGCCGAAAGCATGAAAACCTCCAAGATTAAGCCCGACCGCCTCATTGAGGTGGCGATGTACGCGCCGCAGTGGATTGACATCATTGCGGACTGTCTCGGCATCGCGGGCATGAAGAGCGGCTGCTATTACTTCATGGCGCACACGGCGGGCGGCATCGGCGAACGCACGCGGGCGGTGATCGCCAAATACACGCCGCTCACGGCGGAAGAACTCGCCGGCGGCTGTTTTGACGTGAAGTGGTTCCATGAAGCCTATGACATGCTGGGCGAAAAGACCTTTGACAAAATCTACAAGGCCGCCAAATACACCTCCGACAACAATATGCACACCCGCGCGCGCAAATTTGCCGACGCGGCGCTCGGCAAGATGGATATTGCCGCCACCGAAGCGGCGATTGCCGACAAGCGCAACAAGGATTTGCTGCTCAGCCTGGCGATTATCCCTTCCCAAAGCCGGGACGACATTTTGCAGCGCTACGAATTCATACAGAACTTCGCGCGGCAAAGCAGGCAGTTCGGTGCGCAGCGGCGTGCCAGCGAAGGCGAAGCGGCGCGGTTTGCCCTGAAGAATCTCGCGGTGACGGCAGGCTATTCCGACGACACGCGGCTGACGCTCTCGATGGAGACGCAGCTCGTGCGGGAACATATGGCCTATTTTGCGCCGAATGACATAAGCGGCTATGAAGTGCTGATCGCCGTGGAAAACGGCAAGCCTTCGCTGCGGTTTGCCAAGGGCGGCAAGGCGCTCAAATCCGCACCGGCAGCCATCAAGAAAGAACAGGCTTTTGTGGAAATCAAGGGCTTCTGCGACAAACTCCGCCAGCAGTACAGCCGCACGGTGAAGATGTTCGAGCTGGCGATGGAGGAACGCAGTTCCTTCGGGTTCGGAGAACTGTGTATGCTCTGCGAAAACCCGGTGATCCGTCCCATCGTGGAGCAGCTCGTGTTTGTGTCGGCGGAGGGTGAATTTGTCAGCGGATTGGTGGGCGACGGCGTGTTGACCGACGCGGCGGGTCATGCCGTCACGCCTGCGGAGACATTCCCATTGCGGGTGGCGCATCCCTTTGACCTGTACGCGCATAAGGTGTGGGCGGATTATCAGAAGCTGTTCCTTGAAAAGGGAGAGAAGGAGGGCGTCCTCCAGCCCTTCCGACAGGTCTTCCGGGAGCTTTACGTCAAGCTGCCCGAGGAGCTGGAAAAAGAAAAGTCGCTTCTTTTCGCCGGAAACCAGATACAGACCTCCCGCACGGTCGGCGCGCTGAAAAACCGCCGCTGGATCGCCGATTACGAAAACGGATTGCAGAAGGTGTACTATAAGGACGACATCATCGCAAGCCTTTACGCGGTGGCGGACTGGTTCTCGCCGAGCGATATCGAAGCGCCGACGCTCGAAGGGGTGTTCTTTGTCAATCGCCGCACCTACGGGCCGCTCAGAATCAAGGATATTCCCGACATCGTGTATTCGGAAGTCATGCGCGACGTGGATCTGGCGGTCAGCGTGGCGCACGCCGGCGGCGTTGACCCGGAAACCAGCCATTCCACCGTGGAAATGCGCAAGGTGATACTGGCGTTCAACCTGCAGCTTTTCGGCATCCGCAATGTGCGGCTTGAAAAGAACCACGCGATTATCGAGGGCAAACACGCGAAGTATTCCGTTCATCTCGGCAGCGGCGTGATACACCGGTTCGGCGGACACCAGATCAACGTGCTGGCCGTTCAGAGCGGCAAAAAGAGCAAGCTCTTCCTGCCCTTTATCGACGAGGATCCCAAAACCGCCGAAATCATGACCAAGGTGCTGACCTTCGCGCAGGATGACAAGATCAAAGACCCCTACATCATGCAGCAGATCATCCATTGACGATAAAAAGGCAAAAGATACATTCAAAAGATTCAAAAAACTTTGGAGAATTGTGAAAGATGGCTCCAAAGTTTTTTGTTTTATCAAGGACATTCCGCAAAATTTGGCGAAGGTTGATGAAATCCTATGGTACAATGAACACAGAGGAAGAGAGGAAAACGGAAAGACGAAAGGCAGAACACATTCCGCGAAATTTGGCGAAGGTTGATGAAAACCCATGGTATAATGCGTACAGAGGAAGGGAGGAAAACGGAAAGACGAAAGGCAGAGCACATTCCGCAAAATTTGGCGAAGGTTGGCGAAATCCTATGGTACAATGAACACAGAGGAAGGGAGGAAAACGGAAAAACAAAAGGCAGAGCACATTCCGCAAAATTTGGCGAAGGTTGACGAAATCCTATGGTACAATGAACACAGAGGAAGGGAGGAAAACGGAATAACAAAAGGCAGAACACATTCCGCAAAATTTGGCGAAGGTTGGCGAAATCCTATGGTACAATGAACACAGAGGAAGGGAGGAAAACGGAAAAACAAAAGGCAGAGCATATTCCGCAAAATTTGGCGAAGGTTGATGAAATCCTATGATACAATGAACACAGAGGAAGGGAGATGCGCGATATGAATGATATTCTGAAGGATTTTCTGGAGGAGCTGATCGACATTATTCTTGTTTGCGATTGACCGTCCTGTGGACGAGCTATGCAACAGAAGGGAGGTTGTTTTATGGGGACCAAGATCGCGGGCATTCTGATCGGCGCTATGGCTGATGTTGCGCTGGTGCTGATCGCCGACGCGCTGAAGGATTAGCGGAGAAGGGAACGTGCAGCAAGGAAGGGAGGTGAACGGTATGGACTTTGAGAAGCTGTTGGACTGGATTTTTGAGCATCCTATTCCCCCTATTGACCCTCGTTGGTATTGATAGGGAGAAAATCACGGAAGGGAGGTGTGTTTTATGGGTACCGAGATCGCGGGCATTCTGATCGGCGCTGCGGCTGATGTCGCGCTGGTGCTGGTCGCCGACGCGCTGAAGGATTAGCGGAGAAGGGAACGTGCAGCAAGGAAGGGAGGTGAACGGTATGGGTACCGAGATCGCTGGAATTCTCGTTGGCGCCGCGGTCAAGACCGTTCTGGTTCTTATCAGGGGTTGAGGCGTTGCCTGCAAGCCGAAGATGCATTGACGTTGTGATAACCGAGGAGGTGAGAGATATGAGCCGTTTTGTTATGCATGATCCGTGGAATCCGTGGAATCCGTGGGAGGAGCTTTTTAAGCTGATTTTTGAGGATTGAGGTGAAAACCCGCGAAAGGAGGGTCAGAAGGATGAACAAGAAGGAGAACCGCGCCGTGTTCGGGCGCATCAGGGAGGTCTTTGTGCCGTATGGGATTTACGCGTGAGAGGTTAGGAGGATGCGTATCATGTTGAAGAATTGGAAGATTTGGAAGATTTGGATGAAGTCGAAGAAGTGGGAGATGTGGGCAAGGCGCAGGCGGATGCCTGATCAGCCGATTGATAGTTTGGAAGCGGCGGAAAGGGAGAGCTTTTTTCCCGGAGGTATCTCTCCCTATGAATCCCTATCGCTATAAGTTTCGGTAAGAACTTGATAAAAAAAACAAAAAAACTAAATCAGAAAAAAATTATTTACAATATTTACATAAAAAAATTGTCGAAATATCTTGATTTTTGCAAAAGGACATGCTATAATACACATGAATTCAGATAAAAGTGATTCGTTCAGAACAAAATAGCTGCTGAAGCGTCCTGCCGTCTGAATGTTCATGTATTTATTTTGTAAGTAGTCTCGTTTTTCCTTTTAAATTGTTTACATAATGCTGTTATAACACGGTTTATCTGAACTATTTGAATTATAGGAGTTGCGAGTTTTACTTAATTAACGGCGTTTCTGCTTTTTGCAGGAGCGCCGTTTTTCCTTTACACATACTTTTATATTGATGATAAACACACAGAAAGATGAAGCAAATGGACAAAAACGCTATACTGTTTTACAAAACCAAATTTACCATCGCACCGGTCAACACGGATGAGCATTTCGATCTTCTCTGGCAGTTGGTACAGCACATCAAGGGCTGGCAGACGCGCAAGTGGAATTACAAGAGCAGGGTAATCCTGCCCCGTGATTTATCGGAATGGTCAAAACTGAAAAACGGCGGTAAGATTTTCACCGAAAACAACGTGGTATTCATCGAAAGCGAATACCTGTGCGACGATGAAACGGGGGAAACCGACTGGGCGTGCCGCATCGTGGAAAATATTGAGCTGAAGGACGGCACAACGCCGAGGCAGTGGGTCACTGACATCGGCTATGAGCAGAAGCCGGACGGCAGCGCGGATATTTCCTGCATCGTATCCTACAGCAACCGGGCGCAGTTCATCGGTCCCTATCAGCCCACGCCCGGTCCCTCGGTACCCAATCTGATACGCCGCATGGTCAACGACCAGCAGCTCAGATGCACCGTCGGTGTCGACGCGGTATGTATGAACGCGCTGGAGATCGGGGTCGGCGGGTGGCCGGACTTTATGAAGCGCGTCACCGACGACCGCAGAAAAATGCCCTACATTTTCATCAGCCCCACCCAGGACCCTGACGAGGACGGCAATCCGGTCTACCTGATCGACCCGCACGAACTCAGCAATATGGTTTTCGGCACGGCGCAGGTGTATTATGCCACGTCCCTCGAGCTGATCGAGGAAGCCTGTTACCTCAATCCCGATTATGCCAGCTACGACGGGGGACTGTATGTATATATGCCGGGCGGTCGCCACCGCTGGATCGGACCGGTGGATATCTATCAGTACCGCCCCGAAGAAGTCAAGCTCTATATCCGCCGCGCGTTTGCCGAAAGCATCAATTATTATGACAACTATTTTCTCATAGACGACTGCCGGAGCAGAATGATCATGCAGCACAGCAGCAGGCGCATCGACGAGCTGAAACGCCGTCATGAACAGGCTTCGGACGCGCTTGATCAGACCGAGATCGACTACATAGAAGCAAGCGACCTCGCCGCCGAGTGGAAGAAAAAGTATGACGAAGCGTCTGCCGAGCGCGACAATTACAAGGCAATCAACGACGAATATCTGAAGATGTTCGATGAAAACCGCGAGAGCGGCAACGGCTGGAAGAGCGGCGACGGCGCGGTGAACGTCCTGCCGGAAATGCCGGAGCTGTCCGACCGGAAGATCGCCCTTGAAGATGTGGTGGGATATTTCCGGTTTGCCTTTGCCGACCGCATGGTCTTCACCGACAAGGTGCTGAAGGAATGCACCCTCACCCCGCAGGAGCTTTGGAAATGTCTTTACGCGCTCGGCACACAGATGGTGGTGCTTTACCGCAAGCCGAACAGCGGGGAGATATTCAAGGAATTCAAAAGACGCACCGGCATCGAAGCGGCTCGGGGAGAAGGTTCCACCACCCGCGACAACGCGGATCTTATGAGACAGTATAACATCGAATGGAACGGGGAACCGATCAATATCGAGCCGCATCTGAAATGTTCCAAGTATCAGCGTATACATTTCGGTTATTCCGGTAATCACAACAAGCTGGTCGTCGGTCACATCGGCAAGCATCTCGACACGGCGGGTACCTCCAAAGTCAAATAGCGCCCCGCAGCGTCGGGAAGCACGGAAATCCATTTTGAAAAACAGGGGACTCCCTCCGCCTTTGGCGGCGGAGGGAGCGACGCACGTTAAGTGATTGACATTGTTTGGAAATATGATTTCCCTGCCGGGAATAAAAAAACACTTGCCTTTTGGCAAGCATTGTGGTAAGATGATATGGGTTGAATGCCACATTACTACACCCCTGTGATTGATCGGGGGTCTAAAACCAGGCATCAGGAACGGAGCTTTCTGCGTCTGTACTACACCCCTGTTATTTGTCAGGGGTCTAAAACTCATCGCGTTAGCTGTCATGTTCATCGTGCGTACTACACCCCTGTTATTTGTCAGGGGTCTAAAACGTCTGCGGTTGTATTATCCGCTATTGATAGGTACTACACCCCTGTTATTTGTCAGGGGTCTAAAACTTCTTTAAGGTTCATTGTTTCGCTTTCGGGTACTTACACCCCTGTTATTTGTCAGGGGTCTAAAACTTAATGTTTCTCGGGTTACACCATTAAGTGGTACTACACCCCTGTTATTTGTCAGGGGTCTAAAACCGCAAGATATGGTATATTTTGCGGTTTTAGAGGGTAGTACACCACAAGTCACCCTCATCACCCCGAAAAAAACGCACAAAAAAAATCCCCGATGCGGCTAAAAAGTCACATCGGGGATTGTCTTTGCGGAGGAGAAATGGTATAATAAACCTATCGAATTATGTCGGACAAAACACACCGCACAGGGAGGTCACGGGCAATGAGCAAAAATCAGGGAAAAGGCTTTATCAAGCATTACGACAGCATAACCGCTATGCTCAAAACCATTTTCTACTACGGCACCTATTCCGAAAAGGATATGAAAGCGGAAAAAGGCTTTGAACACAGCAAATACCACGACGACATGATAACCATCCGGTATGTATTCGGCGATATGCTGGTGGAACACACCAACGAGGCAGGCAAAAAGGCGTACAGCCTGCGAAACGATTACTTTGAAGACCCGCAGAGGCTGTTTACCAAATTCTTTGCCCTCCGGAGCATTGCCATGGACAAGCTGATCGTTTCCTGCTATGTCCTGCAGAGGCTCTACCGAAGCAGGCAGCCGCTCGCCTTCCGGGAGTTCAAAGACGAAGTGATGAAATCCCCCTATATGTTCAATGATAAAGGCGAGCGTCTGTTCAGCAAGAGGACGCTTACCAAATGGGTCAACGATATGGTCGTGTGCGGTCTTTTGCAAAAGCAGGGGAGCAACATGGACGCAAAATATACCGTCGGCGACGATCTTCTCTGCGAGGGCAGGCTGAGCCGCCCGACGAGAGACCATCTTCTCCTTCTTACCGACTTTTGCTCCAATGTGCTGCCGCTCTCGGTCTGCGGCGGCGCCATCCGCCACAAGCTTGACATGAAATACCGAAGCCCGTTCCTTTTTAAACACCGCTATATCGGGCATTTCTTCCACGATGATACTATCCGCAAGCTGCTGGTTTATATTGCCGCGCGTCAGCCTGTCGGCTTCGTTTACAAAGACGAAGACCATCAGCAGGGCGCTTTTCTGCCGTATCGCATTGTGACCGACAAGGCGTCCGGCAGACAATATCTCTTTGCCGTGTGCATCGACGGCGATCTGTACACCGACTATCTGCTTCGCATCGACAAGCTCGCGGAGATCACCCCTTCCGACAAGCCGTGCGTCATCCCTACCCCTGAGGCACTGGCACAAAGATATGCCGGGGCGCTTCGCAGCAGCTTCGCGGGATTATACCTGCCGCGGGGCAGGAAACGTCATATGGTAACGGGCAGACTGACGTTTTGCAATGACGCGAAAGAGGAAGTGCTGCGCCGTTTTCCCGACGCGGTGATTGTTCCGTCAGACGAAACGCACAGCAGCACAGAGATACAGGTGTATAAAATGAACGAGCTGAAACCGTGGCTTCGTTCTCGGATCGACAGGATCCGCCTCACGGAAAGCTCGGACGGCACGGCGCTCGAGCTGAAAAAAGAAGCGGAGGAATGGAGGAAAATGTATGGAATTGACTGAGCTTGCCGAATGGCCGATGAGTGATGAATACGGCAATTATTTTGCGATAGCGGTCATCAACGTGCTGAACAGGCTTCAGACCGAAAAAATGAATGAGGCGGTATTCTGCCGCAGGGTCAACGATCTCGCCGAAACCGTGGAGAACTGCTTCAGCGAGTATATCGGTGTGTTTCGCTCCCGAAACGGCGAGCCGGGACTCTGCGACCTCCTGATCGAAAGAGATAATCCTGACGGCTGGCGTATGAGAAAACGGGGGGAAATCCCCCTCTGTCTCTCGTGGGAGGAAAGGGTCTATCTGAAAGCGATCCTCCAAAGCCGTTTCAGCGCGATTTTCTTTGACGAGGACGAAAAAAAGCAGCTTTTGGAGAGATGGGCGGATGTGCCGTCCGTTGATCTGGAGAAGAGCTGCGTGTTTGCCAAAAGCGAACCGGAAACCAACAGGCTGACGCAGCAGGAAATCCAGGCGCTCCGGCAACTGCTGTCCGCCATCCGGTATCAGAGGGAAATTACGTTTCAGGCGGTGGGGCAGACCGGGACGAATCCGCCTGTAAAAGGATTTCCCGTGAGAATCGAGTATTCGGTCTTTGACGACAGCTTCTGTCTGCTGCTGCTGCGGGGCGATACGGACGAGCCTGTCAGAGTCGGCATTTCCGCTATGACCGGCATTGCCGAGACAGGTCAAGCCTGGCGTAATCCCCGCCCTCCTCAGGAGATCATGAAAAAAAGCCTCGCCGACGCTCCTATTGAAATGCGCCTGCGAGGAAAGGACTTCATATTTGAACGCGCGCTCTATTCCTTTTCCATGTATGACACCAATATAGAAAAGACGGGAGAAAACGAGTATTTCTTCCGTCTGAAATATTACAGATTTGATCTCGATGAAATCATCGACAAGATCATGTCTTTCGGCCCCGCGATACAGGTGATTTCCCCGTCGGAAGCAACCGATAAAATCAAAGAACGGCTTTCCGCGTGGCGGTGATATCGCGCTCCGGTGGAACGATGACGTGTCGTCGGTTTCACCGGAGCGCCGCGTTATACCCGTGTGAGCTTTGCGCGAAACGCGATTCTTCTTGGCGTTGCGACAGAGTCAAACCGGATGAGATAGGCGCCCTTGTCCGTGTCGGCTTCCAATATGCTCCCCTCGCCAAGGTATTCGTGACGCACGCGGGCGCCAACGGGAAACAATGCGGCTTCCATATTTTCCGGCATATATTTCTCGCTGTATGCGATATACTCCCTTGCGTCGGCAATCAGCGCGTCGTTTGGTTTTTCGGTATATTCCGCCAGCCCCGCGTCAATGTCCAGCACAAAGCGGGAAGGATAGAGCGGGGAGCCGTCAAAATGACGCCCCTGCGCGCCGGACAGATACAGACCCTTTTCGGCACGGGTGACGGCGACAAATGCCAGTCGCCGTTCTTCCTCCATGCCGGAAAGGTCTTTTGTTTTTCGCGAGGGGAATATGCCTTCGTTCATGCCGCAGAGAAACACATACGGAAATTCCAGCCCCTTCGCGGCGTGAACCGTCATCAGCTTGATGCGGTCGGCGTCGTCCTTTGCGTCGTCGCCCGTAAAAAGCGCGACATGCGCGAGATAATGCCCGACCGCCGCTTCTTCCCCGCAGGTGGATTCGTATTCACGAACCGACTGTTTGAGCTCCGCCAGATTATCCAGCCGATCCTGCGCGCCTTCTGTCCGAAGCATGGTCTCATATCCGCTCTCATTCAGAATCGCGGACAGCAGGTCAGACACCGGTCGCTTTTCATAGTGGACGGTAAAGTCGTCAATCAGCCGCACAAACGCCCCTGCTTTTGTGCCTTTGAAAATGGGGGCGTCCAGTGTCTGCCGCAATGCCGTGTAGAGGGTGCATCGGTTCTTCTCGGCATAGTCCTCCAAAAACGCCATGCGTCGGTTGCCTATGTTGCGTTTCGGTCGATTCACAATGCGTCGGAAGGAGAGATCGTCCTGTGAAACAATCATACGGAGATAGCTGAGCGCGTCCTTGATCTCCCCGCGTCCGAAAAAGGGCATCCCGCCGTAGATGTGGTAGGGCAGCTTTTCCTTCAGCAAAGCCTCTTCCACGGGAAGCGTCACATAATGCGCCCGATAAAGGACGGTGATATCACGGCACGCGACGCCGCTTTCCTTTAACGCCTTGATTTGTGACACGATCCACGCGGCTTCCTCCTCCGCGTTATCGGCAAAGTGGAGCAGCGGCTTTTGACCGTCGGGAAGGACAGGCGTTAATTCCTTTTGGATGCGGTGTCGGTTTTTGGCAATCAACGAATTGGCAGCCGCTAAAATCTGCGGCGTGGAACGGTAGTTTTTCAGCATCATAACGGTTTTTGTCGGCGAAAACTGCTTGTCAAATTCCAAAAGATATTTTACATTGGCGCCGCGCCATGTGTAAATCGTTTGATCGGGATCGCCCACAATAAACAAATTGTGATGGTAGCCGCAGAGTACCTCCATCAGTTCATATTGCAGACCGTCAATGTCCTGAAATTCATCTATCATAATGTATTCGAGACGCTGCTGCCATTTCAGGCGAATATCCTTGTCTTTTGCAAAGATAAAGAGCGTGAACTTGATTAAATCGTTATAATCCAGTCCGTAACACTTCTTTTCCTGATACAGATAGCCGTAAAAGATGATATCGTCTGTTTCGGTCGCGTTCATGTACTTTTCATGCAGTGTTTCAAGCGACATACCGATCATATCGAGGTAATAGTCCGGTTTTTTAAAGAGCTTTTGCGTCTCAATCCTATTTCGCGCGTCAGCATATGTCCTGTCCCGCAGCGTGAGACCGCGTTCCTCATAGATGATACCGAGCATCTCGTCAATATCGCTGTTGTCAAGAACAAGAAACCGCTTGGGATATTGGACGGCATAGCTGTCTTCCTGCAAAACGGACACGCAGAAGCCGTGAAATGTGTTGATATAGCCGGTATCGTTATCTCCGATCAGGTTGTGAATGCGCTGACGCATTTCATTGGCCGCCTTGTTGGTAAAGGTGACGCACAGAATATGCGCAGGCAATATTCCCATCTCGTTTACCAAAAAGGCAAAACGGTGTGTGAGCGCCCTTGTCTTGCCGGAGCCTGCGCCCGCAATCACACGGACATATCCCTCTGTCGAAGTGACGGCGTCCCATTGTTCTCTGTTTAATTCCGGTTCCATCGTTCTGTGCCTCCGTGCCGCCTTCCGGCGTTCGTCGTTTTTGGGGTTGATTTCTCTGTTTTCTCTATCCTTCGGTTTTCTCACATGATTCCCATACCGTATCCTTATTATACTATGTATCGTGCCTTTTGTAAACCGTCCGACCGGAAAATCTTCCGCGTTGGCACGACACACGATGAGACGACATATTCCATTTGACAATTGCCAAATAATGTGATATAATTACACAAAGTCATTTTTTCGGAGGTGTTCATTGTGTCGCAATCAGATTGGAACAGTATTACCCGGGAGGACGTCATAAAAGCCATTGCGCTTTTTCGTGCCGCAACGGAAAGGGTTCTGCCTGCCAAATCCACCTTTTTGCTGTTTGAGGGACAAACCCTTCCCGCCAAACATATTCGCGGAATGGCTTACAGGGTGGCGCACGGGGTTGACATCAGCAAGCAGGCCTATGCCGGCGGCATGGAAACCGTTCGTTTTTTTGAAAGACTCGGCTTTGAGGTGCGATATACGGGAGCAACGGCAAGACCTTTTCCCGCTGTCAGACCTTCATGCAAAATAGGGTTATATCTGCAAACAAATGATCATTGTTTTCATGCTGAAAAACTTCATCAGGCGATTGAAATCGTCAGAAAATCAGACATTGATCTTTTTGTATTCCCGGAGGGCGCTTATTTCACGTTTGTCCGTATGTGTGAAAGCTCTGATATTTTTAACCGTGAGGATGTAGAGCGGTTATCTGACAGAACCATACAATTCAGCCAAACCATAGGAAAAGCGGTCATCATCAGCAGTATAGATCGTTCTGACACGCCGTTCAGCCTGTTTGCCAATGCGTTTGCGGATGGGGATGAAACAAAGTGTGCGCTGTATATAAAACATACCATGGCTGACCGTTCCGCTTTTGAAATGGATGACTATGCCGAAACATTGCAGGCGCATTTTCCTGTTATCCGTTTTAAGGGATTCAGAATCGGCATGACCATCTGCTATGACTGCAACCATGCGCCGTTCAGCCGAATGTACGGATTGCAGGGGGTGGATATCATCGTCAACAGTACAGGCGGCAATGTCATTGATGAGAAATGGTATAAATATAACAAGGTTCGCGCCATCGAAAACCATTGCTATACATTTGTGACAATGGGCGGGAATAAAAAAGAATCGCACAG
>CACWOA010000070.1 GCA_902762395.1 uncultured Ruminococcus sp. | reverse complement strand
CCGCCAAGAATGTGGTCGGCGTTTACCGCACCAAGATTGACGGCGTGGGCAATGTGGTCATGTTCATGCAGAGCACACCGGGGCTGATCGTATGCGTCGCGCTTCCCATCGTGCTGCTGGTAGGCTATGACCTGCTCCGCCGCAAAAAGTACGAGAAAGAACGCGCCGCCGACACCGCCGCGCTCATGAAGGAACTCGAAGAACTGCGCGCCATGCAGAAGAAGTGATTAGTGGTTAGTGATTAGTGATTAGCTGTTTCACACAGCCATTCCGAATTGATTTGCTATTCTTCCTCAAATAAACATCCGGTTTTGAGGTTGCAATAAACTATTCCGAAGGGCGCACGTTCAAAGGGCGCGTTTCGGAGAAGAAATTCCAATGCCGAACTATTTCAGACACCGAAAGGAGAAAAAACAAAATGAAGAAAAATGTCATGATGAGAGTCGCTTCCGCGATGCTCGTGCTCACTCTTCTGACCACCTGCATCATCTCCGGCACCTTCGCGAAGTACACCACCAAGGGCGAATTCCAGGACAGCGCTCGCGTTGCCAAGTGGGGCGTTACCATTAAAGGTACTGGCACTACCTTTGCGGACGCTTATGAAGCTGGTACCACTACCGCTACAGCTCGCCCCAATGCTCCTTCTGCATTCGTTACGGTCAGATCCGAGACAGAAGGAGACAAAGTGGTTGCCCCCGGTACTGAAGGCTCTCTGGCACGCTTTACCATTACCGGTAAACCTGAGGTTTCTGTTGATGTTACCTACACGGCAACTCTGACGCTCACAGGTTGGGAAATTCCTGCGGGAACCGCAACAGAAGAATATTGCCCTCTCGTTTTCACCGTCAATGGAACAGAGTATTATATTGGTAAAGATAATATAACTACTGTGGCAGCTCTTACTACCGCTGTCAATGGAGCCATTGCAGCTTACAGCAAATCCTATGCGGCCGGAACAGATCTTAGCACCGTGGATGCAAACGATGCGCTTTCGGTTTCCTGGAAGTGGAATTATGAGGATAATGTAGTATCCTGCCAGGAAAATGCAAAAGATACCGCTCTTGGCAATCTGGAATCCGCTCCCACTATCAGCCTTGCCATCACCGCTACCGCAACCCAGAAAGACTAATTTACTTCCCTAACCAAAACCAATCCGGCACGGATGCATCCGCATGAGTGCCGTTTCCCTCCTGTCAGAGAGATGTAAATCTCGAAGAGACAGAGGGAACCAAACATCGTAAAATAACGAAAAAATCTCAATAGATCGGCATATCGCCCCCTGTCTTTCGGGGCAGGGGGCAGGAATTTTTTCCTTCATTTCCCATTGGCTTTTGTTTTTGCGGATTTCGCAGCGCTGATTTTGTCCTGCGGGGTCGGCAAAAGCAAAAGGACGAAAAAAGAAAGAGAACTTTTTGAAAAAACAATAATAAAAACAACTGAAAGGGGGCAATCCGCGTGAACAATAACGACAACCAGAAACAATCACGCAAACGCAGAAGCGTCGCGATTCTCCTGCTGCTGCTTGTGATTTTACTGCTGCTGTCCATGGTAGCGCTGGCGAGCAGAATCGGAGGCTTCACATGGTTCGAGAAGAAAAACGAAATTCCCATCGGTGAGGAAACCGTCAGCAGTGAAGACGACAACCAAAACACCGGAACGAAGGAACCCCGTTCCGCTGAAATGGTTATCGAACATGATGTGGAGATTTTTCGCGTTTCCTATGCCAACGGCGAGGCGGAGGTCACGGTGCTGTCCGGCAACGGCGACAAGCTGATCGCCCCCGGCACCTCATGGGATTATGCCTTTACCCTGCGCAACACCAAAGAAATCGCCCTCGACTACACTGTTCGCACGGAAGCGCGGGTGGAGGGTATGGAAGATGTGGACGGTCTTCTTCCCGTGACGGCACGATTCAGCGGTCCCGACGGCTGGCTGACCGACGATGGCGGCAGCTATATCCCTGTGCTGGGTCTGAACGAGGTAAACGACAGCGGCGTGCTTTCCGGCGGGAATATCGCGGATTACAAGCTCGAATGGCAGTGGCCGTTTGAGAGCGGCGGCGAAGAAGCCGACGAATTCGACACCATGCTCGGCAATATGGCGGCGTTTGACCATGATATTGTCCTGTATATCAACATTATCGTGACAGCCGAAGCGGACACCGACCCCGACGCGCCCGGCGGCGTAAGTCCCCCGACGGGCGACGATTTCTCGGCGGCGCTCTGGGTCACGCTGATGGTGGTTTCGCTCTTTGCATTTGTCTTTGTACTCATTCGCAGCGGGGAGGAAAAGGAATACTTCGTGCAGGAGAAAGCGGCAAGGGATAACAAACATGCAGAATAAAAAAACAAAACAGCGCGGCGGGTGGCTGGTGCTGCTGCGGGCGCTGATTATCGCGGCGGCAGGTCTGCTGATAGGCGTAAGCGTTTATTTTATCAATACCACTTCATTTGTCGGCGGCGGATATCCCATGCCGTTCGGCTACGGCGCGAGCGTGGTGCTGTCGGGCAGCATGGAGCCGGCGCTTCGCGTGGACGATTTGATTTTCGTTCATCGGGAACCGGATTATGACGTGGGTGATGTGGTGGTCTATCGGCGCATGGGCGTTTCGGTGGTGCATCGCATCGTTTCCGAAAGCGACCTGTCCGTCATTACGAAGGGCGACGCGAACAACGCGGCGGACGACCCGATTTCCCCCTCTGACATCAAGGGTGAAGTGGTGGGCAGGGTCGCGGGTGCGGGCGTCTGGGTGGATTTTCTCAGAAGTCCCGTTGGCGTGATCGTTGTGCTGGGCGCGGCGGTGCTGCTGCTGGAGCTTTCCTTCCGCAAGGAAAAGGCGCAGGACGACAGGCAGCTCGACGACATCAGGCGCGAAATCGAAATGCTGAAAAACGAAATGAACCTTTCATCGACAGAGAATAACGAATAAAAAAGGCTGGTGAGGATAGATGCAAGAGAACGAAGCGAAAAGAATGTGTCTGCACATGATTTTGTTCCGCGTGACGGCGGTTATGCTGTGCGCGACGCTGATTTCCTGCCATATGGTGTCGGGACTGTGGGCGCGTTACGCGACGCACGCCGATCTTGGCGACAGTGCGCGCGTGGCGGTGTTCCGGGTGGACGCGAACAGAGACAGTCAGGAGTCCGGCAATCTGACGCAGCATCTGACCGGGGACAAAACGGGCGACGTAACGACGTATCGTGTTGTCATCACCAACACATCCGAAGTGGCGGTGAACTACAGTGTCCGGATTGTTTTTGCCAATTCAGCGGCGGCGTCCTTTACCGCTGAATTGGATGGCGATTCGTCATCCGCCAAAGAATGGTCAAATGTGGGAACTCTCGCAGGAGGGCTGACCGCGGAGCATACCCTCACCATTACCGCTTCCGACACATTCGAGGCGGCGCAGATGCAGAGTGCGTCAAGCCGCAGTTTCGAGCAGACATATTCATTTGACACGTTTGTGACGTTTGAACAGGCAGACTAACGGAGAAAAGGGAGGCGTGACGGTCGTGAAAACAGATAAAATCAAAGAATGGATCAAAAAGTCGCCGATTTTGGCGCTGGGGCTGACAATGATGCTCGTCATTGTCGCGGTAGCTGCCGTTGTGGCGGGACTTGCTTCCGCGATGTATAAGCAGGAGCGTCAGGTAGTGAGCGCCCCCACGCAGATCACTGTGTCCGCCGATTTAGCCGACACGCTCGAAGTCTGGGAGCATGAGGCGTACCGGACCGACCTGGGTGACTACAAGCTGATGACGGGAGAAGAAAATGTGGAAGAATCTCTCGTTCACGGCAACAATTACACCCTGATGCCCGGTGTGGATATTCCCAAGGACACCTTTGTGCGCGTCACTGGCAAAACCGAGATCGACGCGTATCTGTATATTGAGGTGAAGAGTACCGTCAATGATCCGGCGGTCACGTTCGAGGTAGATTCCGCTGGCTGGACAGCTCTCACCGACGGGGAGAATGCTGTGACCGGACCGGGCGGCGGTAAGGTCTATGTTTACCGAAACGGTACAAAACTCAACCTGGCCAATTTCAGCGGCGAGCAGAAAATCGCGGTGCTGACCGATGACGAGGTCAAGGTGGGTCAGGCTCTTGATCACAGCAGCACGGCGGATAGTTCCGTGCTGACGGTTTACGCCTATATGGCGCAGGCGCTGAATCTGAACGCGCATGACGCTTTTACGACTGCCTTTCCTCAGTCGTAACGAAGAACGGCGCATAAAAATGTTACAGGGAGATGAGTAACATGAAAAGCATGAAGTGCGAAAAAAACGCAAAAATAAAACCCGGAAAAAGAGTGCTGTCGCTGTTTTTGGTAATGACCATGTTGTTTCTGTGTTTCCCGGCGGCGGTTTTCGCGGGTGAAACGGATGAAGCGGACGGAGGGACTTCCCTGACAGGCGGAGAAACCGCGCAGGAAACGCCCGCCCCCGATCAGGAAAATACGACCCCCACCACGCAGCCCGACGCCCCGGCGGACAATGCATCCACCACAGAGCAGACACCTGACACGACGCAGGCGGGCGATACATCCCCGACAACGGACACAGCCGGAACAACGTCGACCACCGAAAGCGACCCGGACGGCACCGAGCCGACCGAGGCAGGGAAAACCGCTCCCACGGCAGACGAAGCGCCCATGAGGGCGGCGGCCAAAGCGCCGGAAGAACAAACAGAATTTGAAATCAAGGTGGAATATCTGTTTGTCCATCAGCAGCCGCAAGAGTCAGAACAAAATCCCGAAGAGATCACCTATCCTGCCGACGCTGTCACCTATGAGGTGAAGAAGGATGCGGCGTTCCACGCACAAGTAAAGTTTCCCTCTATAGCGGGCTATACTGTCTATTATGCCGTAGGGGATTCTGCGTGGAACGGTACGTTATGGAACAAAGATCATGCAGATATGCGCAAAGGAGATGATCTTGCCCCCAAAAACACGCTGGAGATTATGATTGACCCGATAGGAAGCGACGTTACCTATTATGTCGTCTATGTGCCGACAGAAGTCGCCTACACGGTCAAGCTGATGAAGCAGGACGTCGAGGGCGATGGCTACACGTTTTTTGATAAATTCACGCAGACTGCCATTCTCGGAGAGTCGGTGTCAGTGATCGACTGTTCTGACAAAATTCCGGAGGGGTTCCGTCAGATCAATTACACGGCCGAAAGCGGCGATATCGCGTTTCAGCCGTTGGCAAACGGTTCAACGACGGTGGAAGTAAAGCTCGACAGAAATTTGCATAACCTGACCTTTGACTGCGACGGCGGCAGCGGTATGGAGAATGTAACCAATACGCGATATGGCGCGGACATTACCGTCAGCACCCCCACCAAAGACGGCTACATTTTCAAGGGCTGGACGGTCACGTCGACCGACCCGGTTGTGACCGATGCCACAGTGACGGAAGCGCTCGCCAAGGACGCGAATAACGGCCGTGTCATGGTGCCGGATTTTGATGTGACGTTTACCGCGCAGTGGCAGCAGGAAGCAGCCATAACGGCGAATTATACCATTATCTACTATGTGCAAAGCGCCAAAGAAGGCGAAGACGATGTCTACTTGGAACACATACGGCAGACAAGATCAGGAACGGCGGGTACTGAGGCAAGAGTAACAAACACGACATTACCTTCCGGCGACAGTCTCAGCAGCTATGTTACTTTTAATAGTACCAAGAGCGGAGGAAACAGCGTCACACAGACAGTCAAAGCGGACGGTTCGACCGTTTTTAAACGGTATTTTGACAGGAAACGATACACGTTGAGTTTCGATGTAAAAGGATCTTTGGATGGAAACAGTTGTTCACCCCCGCCTAAAGTAACGGTGGGAGGTACTGACTATACAACGACCTACTCGTTTGAACGAAAATATGGGGATGATATCAGCAGTCTATGGCCGGTAAAGTTTAATAATCCGAGGACATCGGGCTTGTTTGGAACCACACATAAATTTAAATGGCTTGAAAGAACGAGTGGAAGTGTTACTATATACAGTAACCCAATGCGATTGACATCTGAACTCATTGCAAGCAGTACAACAACTTATAATGCGCAATGGTCAACATGGCTGGCACCATCCAATCGTAGCTGTACTGTAAAATACTATTATGAAAATGTTAACGGAAATTATGAGTTGAATGACGACCAAACACAAACGATCGCTTATGCTGCGATAGATGGATTAGATTTATATAGCACAATAGCGGATGATGCGAAAGAACGGATTCCTGATGGATATGATACGCCAAATGTAACCAATACAACAGGTAGTTCATCCACTGTCACGGTAAAATACCCCAGAAAGCAGTACAAAAGATGTCATGTCAACACCACCTTGTCTGACAGCACGTTTCGTTATGGAGCCACATTAAGTGCTCCCGCCACCCCTACCAAAGCAGGCTACACCTTTGTGGATTGGTATTCTGACCCGGAGTTGACCCATAAGATAGAAAACACGGCTTGGACCAGCATGACCATGCCCGCACACGATCTCTATGTCTACCCCAAGTGGCGCAAAAATCCTGCCAATCCGGTCACGGTCAAGGTCTACCTGACGGAGGACGATATTGCCAACGGGGAACCGCTGACCGAAATCAACACGGATGAAGGAAGCGCGGCGGCTCCCGATCAGGTTGTTTCCTCCCGCTCGCGCGACGGCTATATCTTTACCGGGTGGAAATACAAGGTGGACGGCGCCGAAACGGAATTTGTTTTCAATTCCACTCCGGTGAGCAGCAATATCAATGTTTACGGTACATGGATTTCGGAAGAGAATGCGCAATGCGCTTATACCGTCAGGCATGTACTCTATGGCACCGAAACCGAACTGGCTGATGCAGTGGAACCCACCGCAACAACGTATGGAACGTCGGTAACAGTCAATGCCAACGAGACACTGATTGACCAAGGCTATACGCCTGTTCAGTCTTCCATTACCAAAATCATCACGCAGTCAAATGAAGAAATTGTCTTCCAATACACCGACAAACAGATCACCGTCAAATTCATTCCGGTAGTAGACGGCAGTCAGGTGGATTGGAAGGGCAACACGGTTTCACAGCACGTTTATTCCGGCGGTGCGCATTTTGGCGGCACGGTGGATTCCGAGGCGGTAGCCGACGACGCGTTTACCTTTGACGGCTGGTTTACCGACTATGCGTGTGAAACGCCTGTGCCGGATGCTTTGATTTTGGATGAAACGTATAAGCTTCAACTGCCGAGCAGGCTTTTCACTGACAGTGAGGCTGCTACGTTCCGTTTCTACGCGAAATTCACATCAAAAGGTGCGAACCTGACCATCATCAACAACAACGGCATTGCCGATCACGGCTATCTTTTCCGCATTGATAACGGCAGTGATGTGACTATGTACGTTTCCATTGTGGGTATCGGGAGCGTAACGGTCTCCCGTCTGCCGATTGGTGAAACCTACACCGTCACGCAAATGAATTCGTGGAGCTATGATTCTTATGACAATGCGATCTATCGGAATGTGATGATATCCGATGTCAATGGAAGGCATGAAGCCATATTTAACAACAGCGCTCAATCCGTCAACTGGCTGCGCAAAGAAGTGTCCCATCAGTATTAACAGGGAGGAACGAAAAATGATGAAGAAATTTCAATGCAAAATAAAAATTCCTCCCATGGTATTGGCACTGGCTGCGGTGGCGCTGGTACTTTCCGTTTCGGCGGGAGCGGTTTATGCCTATCTCAAAATGACGGCGGATCAGGCAACAGACAACCTCACAGTCGCGGAAGATTATGCCGTAGTGCTGGAAGACTGGAGCATCATGGTCGGCGCCACTCCCGTGCCGGACGACGGATATTCCGTCTATGTCCGCGCGGTCGCCAGCGCCATGTGGAAGGACAGCAACGGTCATGTCGTCAACGGTGTGCCGGAAGGGTGCGTTTCTACGGGTTCTGTCAATACGGATGAGGGATGGTTCTCAGGCAGTGACGGGTATTTATACTATTCATCGCCTGTTCCCTTCGGCGGCACGACAAGTCCCATATATACCGGCGTTACCAAAACCGAAGCAAACGGCTACACGCTGACATTGAATGTATTCGCTCAGACGATTCAGGCGGTCGGTTCCACCGACGGTGAAACCCCTGTGGCGGCGGTAAACGACGCGTGGGGCAACGCGGTCAAAGTCAACGCCGACGGCACGCTCAGCCCCAATAAAAAACAAGGAAGAAAATATAATGGAAAATCACTTGCAAACCATCGTCAATCCGCTGCTGGCATGGTATGAAACCCATCGCAGAGAATTGCCGTGGCGGTTCAACCAAGACCCCTATCATGTGTGGGTGTCGGAGATTATGCTCCAGCAGACCCGTGTGGAAGCGGTCAAAAAATATTACGCGCGTTTTATGGACGCACTGCCCGATGTGCAAAGTCTCAGCGAGGTGCCGGAGGACAGGCTTCTCAAGCTGTGGGAGGGGCTGGGCTACTACAGCCGCGCGAGAAATCTCAAAAAAGCGGCTCAGCAGATCATGCGCGACTGCGGCGGCGTATTTCCCGATACATTCGCGGCGCTGATAAAGCTGCCGGGCGTGGGGGAATACACGGCGGGAGCGGTCGCGTCCATCTGCTTTCATGAGAAAGTCACCGCCGTGGACGGCAATGTGCTGCGGGTGATCGCCCGCGTGACGGGCAGTCGGGAGAATGTCCTGCTGCCTGCGGTCAAAAAGCAGATGGAGGCGCAGCTTCGGGAAGTGTTGCCGGATGACGCGGGATCCTTCAACGAAGCGCTCATGGAACTGGGGGAGACGGTGTGTCTTCCGGGCGGCGCGGTCAAGTGCGGGGAATGTCCCCTGCGCGGCGTATGTACGGCGCACAGGGACGGGCTGACCGCCGAACTTCCCGTGCGGGTGAAGCAGACCAGGCGCAGACAGGAGCAGCGGACGGTATTCCTGTTGACGGCGGAGAATGACGGTTTGACCGACAGCCATATGACGCACGGTAAAATCGCGCTCGAAAAACGACCGGGCAAGGGCTTGCTTGCGGGAATGTACCAGCTTCCCAACGTGGAGGGCTTTCTGACAGAAGAGGAAATCCGCGCCACAGCCCAATCGTGGGGGATGCAGGTGCTGGAAGTCACCTTTATCAAGGAAGCCAAGCACGTTTTCACCCATCTTGACTGGCTTATGAAGGGCTATCAGGTAAAAGTCATCCGTCCCGCCGGGACGTTTTTGTGGGTAACACCCAAGGAATTGCAGGAGAAGTATGCCCTTCCCACCGCGCTCAAGCCCTTTGCTCCCTGTTAGCTGTTAGCCGTTAGCCGTTAGCTTTTAGCTGCTGGTTGTTATATATCAGCTTTGCTGACAGGGGGACAGGGAGAGATTACGATGAACCTTGTGTCAAATAGCAGTAAGCAAATATAAAGGTATTTTTGTCTACACACTAATTGCTAATTGCTAATGGCTAATGGCTAATGGCTAATCACTATCTACAACTTAGTGACATTCACTCCCTCCGGCACTAACGTGCCACCTCCCTCAGGGAGGCATTATCGGCTCCCTCTTTGAGGGGGCTGTCGGCGTAGCCGACTGGGGGAGTGCTTAAGTTGTGGATAGTGTATTGCTAATAGCTAACGGCTAAGAAGTTCATTCCTCGCCGCAGCGCCGGGAAAGCAGGTCGATGGTCAGGGTCATCATTACAGCGGCGGCAGTGGCGCGGATCATGCTGTGCATGAGTTCATCGGCGAGAAGATAGGCATTCACCCGATCCACAAAGCCGAACATATTGCAATACAGCCCCGCGCATATGAGACCCGCTCCGCAGAAGGCAAGCGAGACAAATTTCAGATAGCGTTGCGCGCTCAGGCTCAGATCAAATCGGCTTATGTTTTTTTTCCTGTTTTTTTCAAGATTCATTGATTAATCCTCCCAAATCATTTATAATAGAAAACACGCGACCATGTACACGGTCGGTGACGACCGTATGTCTGTATTGTATCATAGGTCGACGAGATAGGGAATACATCAAATATTGGCAGAGATGATGAATCAGGCGAAAGCGTGAGAAAGTGAGGTGCGGCGCGCATGGCGAAGACAGGCATATCCACCGCCTGCTTTTATCCCCTCGAAACGGAGAAGTCGCTGGAGAAGGCGGCGCAGGCGGGGATTCGTGATTTTGAGGTGCATTTCAGCACCTTTTCTGAGCTGAGTGACAAATATCTCAAAGAGCTGCGGAAAATGCTGCGGTACTACGGCGGAGAGGTGCGCACGGTGCATCCCTTTTATTCCATGCTGGAGTCCGCCATGTTCTTTTCGGAATACAACGAACGGCGTTTTGCTGACGGGATGGAAATTTACAAGCAGTTTTTCCACGCGGCGGCACGGCTCGGCGCGAAGTATCTGGTATTTCACGGCGGCACCACCATCGGCAAAAGCCGCTGCATGGTGTCGGATGACGAATATATCGAGCGCTATGATCTTCTCTTTGCGTGCGGTCAAAAATTCGGCGTGACGCTGCTGCATGAGAATGTCTACACCCATAAGGCGCAAAGCCCCGCCTTCTGCCGCAAGATGATCGACTATTTAGGGGACAAGGCGCTCTTTACCTTTGACAATAAGCAGGCGCGGCGGGCGGGGTATTCCTCCGTGGATTTTGCGGCGGCGCTCAGCGGGCATATCCGTCATATCCATATCAGTGACTGCGACCCCGAACACGACTGCCTTCTCCCCGGCAGAGGCACCGAGGATTTTGCCGCCATGCAGGCGGTCATGCGCGGTGAGGATGAGGGGGCGCTCTGGACGCTTGAAGTCTACAATGACGCGTTCCGCGGTACCGACGAGATCGAGGAGTCGCTGCATTGGCTGGATGATTGTCTGAACGCGCCCAGAGCATAAAAATATTTTACAAATCATTAATCCCTTTGACATCATTTTATTATAGAAAGAGTGGATAATCAATCTTATGAATATTCTTTGTATCGGAGATGTGATCGGTTCGGTAGGAATTGCGTATGTCCATAAGCACCTGCCCGCCATCAAGCGGCTCAAGGGAATCGACGTTGTGATTGCCAACGGCGAAAATTCCGCCGACACCAACGGCATTACCCCTGACTCCGCCAACGCCCTTCTCAACTGCGGTGTGGATCTGCTGACGACGGGCAACCATTCCTTTCAGCGCAAGGAAAGCTACAGCCTCTACGAAAACCCGAATATTCCTGTGATACGCCCCGCCAATTACCCCCAAAAAGCGCCCGGCGCAGGCAGTTATGTCATTGATCTGGGGCGCTGGCGCATTCGTGTGATCAATATGATGGGAACCGTGAGTATGAATCCCGTGCTGGACTGCCCGTTTGACACCTCTGACGCGCTTCTCAGGGACATCGACGAGAAAATTGTCATCATGGATATGCACGCCGAAGCGACGGCGGAAAAGCGGGCGCTTGCCGGCTGGTTGGACGGACGCGTGAGCGCGGTATTCGGCACGCATACCCATGTGCAGACCGCCGACGAGCAGATTCTGCCAAAGGGGACGGGATTTATCACCGATGTGGGTATGACCGGTCCCGTCCAGTCTGTCATCGGCGTGTCGGTGGAGGCTGCTATCGAAAAAATGCGCACCAAAATGCCCGTGCGCCTCAATTACGCGGACGGACCGTGCATGCTCAACGGCGTGATTTTTACGGTAGACGAAAAGACCGGCAAAACCACCGCTGTGGATCGGATAAATATTCGCGACTGAACACTATTTGGCGATTATAAAAGCAAATGAGAATTTAGTGGGGAGTGGGAAGTGGGGAGAGAAAAAGAAAAAAGAAAAGCGAAGCGCAATTAGCGAGCGAATGCGAGCGTGGGAGTCCAGCCG
>CACWOA010000069.1 GCA_902762395.1 uncultured Ruminococcus sp. | reverse complement strand
CTTTGAAATATGGCACTGATACAATGCCCCGAATGCGGCGGCAAG
The DNA here is from genome assembly GCA_902762395.1 of uncultured Ruminococcus sp. Taxonomy (GTDB): domain Bacteria; phylum Bacillota; class Clostridia; order Oscillospirales; family Acutalibacteraceae; genus RUG762. Next base: position 8,366 of record CACWOA010000069.1, on the reverse strand, counting down.
GCGTCCGACACGCTTGACGCGTGCCCTTTGCGGCTATCCCCTGTCCGTCCGGACAGCGGCAAGGCGCTGCCCGGAATGCGGCGCCGAACAGCCGGACGACGCCGCGACCTGCTCGGTATGCGGTTTCCCGATGGCGGAGATGACCTCCCCCCTACCCCCGCAATCCGCCCCGAAGCCTGCCGCACCTGTCCGGAAACAGGGCGCACTGACCGGATTTCTCAACGCGCTCACCGGGGAAAATCTGAAAAAAACCTACATCACCCTTTGGGAGATGGTCAAGGCGGGAACCAAAAAGTACAACTACGAGGAACGTACCGAAAAGATGGATCGGATATTTGTCTGCGGCACCCCCGACACCACGCCGAGGCTCTGCGACATACGCACCGATAAAATCGTTGTATGGGCGGTCTGGTATGTGCTTCTCGCGTTTTACATAGCCACCTTCGGTATGGAATTCGGTTACTATATTCTGCAAAACCGGCTGTTTATTCCGGGCATGATTGTGTATGGCGCGTTTGGCGTGCCGTTTTCGTGCCTGCTTCTCTTTTGCGAGATCAATTTGTTTCGCTCCATTCCTTTTTACCGCGTGCTGGTTTATTTCTTTTCGGGCGCGTTTCTGTCGCTGTTTGTCGCGCTGATCGGATTTACCTTGATTCCGCAGGCGGGCGCGGGCGATCTGCTTTCGTCCCTGCTGGTCGGCGTGATTGAGGAGACGGCAAAGGGAATCATTACCATCGTGTTTATTATCAGGGAAAAGCGCTGCCGGTACATTCTGGACGGGCTTCTCATCGGGGCGGCGGTGGGCGCAAGCTTCGGCGCATTTGAAACGATGGGCTATATCCTCGTTTACGGGCTGATGGAAAGCAGCCGCACCGGATTTACCATTGACTATATTCTCGTACTTCGCGGACTTCTCGCTCCCGGTATGCATGTGGCGTGGTCCGCCCTGATAGGCGGTGCGTTCATGGTGGTGCGGGGCTTTGGCGCAAAGAGCGAATGGAGCCATGTGGCAAGTCCGAAATTTCTGCTGCCCTTTGTCACCTCGGTGGTGATTCACGGCGTATGGGATACCGATCTCCCGCTGCCGATGATCATCAAGAACGGATTGCTTACCGCCGTCATCTGGACGATACTGCTGTATTACATCAATCTCGGTCTCAAACAACTGGAGGAAGCCAAAAAGAGAGCAGGAACTGTTCAAAAATAAACGGCTAACGGTTAACGGCTAAACTAAAGGAGGAAGATATCATGAAAATGCGCATTCCGGCACTCATGCTGACGGTTGCTCTGACAATCGGCGCCATGACGGCCTGCGGCGACAGCTCCGCCGCAAAGGGATCCGGCGTAGGCGGGCTGGTGGGCGGTGAGGTTTCCAATGACGGCTCCGTCATCATTAACGGTGGTCTGGGCAGTGACAAAATCGGCGGTACGGACGAAACGTCGTCCCTCACAGTGACCGACGACGGACAGAAGGAACCGACCGCTTCTACTGCCGAACCGTCCAAGACTTCGTCCATGTATGCGGCATATGACGGTTATGCCTATGTACTCGAAAGCGGACAAACCAAGTACCGCATTGAGAGCAAGGACGGCTTTAAAATTCACTGCTTCTTCCGGTCGGGTTCGCCCGATTATTACGAAGAAGTCTATACCGTCAACCTCAACCGCGCGATTGCCACCGACGGCGCGATGATGGTGAGAGCTATCAAGGACAGCAAGGGCAATGACATCTCCGGGCAGTTTGAACTGCTGATGTTCAGCTTTGAGGACGGACAGGTGGTCATGACGGTTCGCCGCGATGAAAAAACTATAGCGGGCAGTGAAGATGACAGTATGATGAGCGGCAAATATGTCCTCACGCCCTCGAAAACCAAAGCAACTTCCAAAAAGAAGAAGTAATCAAAGGGGGAGCTATCATGAAGAAAATCCGCGTATGGTCGCTTTTTGTGGCGTTCACGGTTTTACTCAGTTGTCTGGCAGGCTGCGGAGACAATGCTTCGGAAGAGATGACCGGGAGCTGGCGGCTGATCTCTTACACTTCGGAGGGGCAGACCTATGACGAGGCTTCGCTCGCACAGTACGGTATCTATATCACCATGACGCTCAGCGAGGACGGCACGGGTGTGATTAATACGGGCGCGCAGGTCAAAGAGCTGACCTGGGACAGCCGCAGCGTCAGACTGGACGGTGTGGCGTCCTCCGTTTCGATCAGGGACGGTCTGCTTTATATGAACGACGCGTCAGGGGATATGATATTCCGCAAGGGCGACTATACTCTCAGCCAGTCCCCCATGCAGCCTGTGATTATCAACGGCGGCGTCACCGGAAATGATAAGATTGCCGCCTCTTCCGAAGAGGGCAGCCCGGACAGCCGGACGGATACCGTGGAGTGGGAAACCTATTCGGACGAAAACGTGTCGTTTGAACTGCCCAAGGGCTGGAAAGTATCGGCGGGCAGCAATGGCTCGACGCTGGTTTACAGTGTCTACAACCCGGATGTACAGGGAATGGGCTGGCAATATGCCGGCGGTCCCCTGCCCGTGGCGCAGAACGGCGATGAAACCGACCGCGCGCTGGGTGTGACGGTGATGAAGGAAGGAACGGCGGCCGCTTTTTATGAAGGAATGTTCGGCGCCAGCCGCAGTGTAACCGAATTTCAGGTGATCCGCCAGCAATCGCTTGACAGCTCTTATCTTTCGGGGCTGGGAAACGAGCTGGATCATTCCGTGCTTTACGCGCAGTGGGTGGAAAACGGCGTGCCGGGAGAAGGCGTGTATCACGCTATCGTCAACGGCAGATATTTAGACAAGTCGGAGGACAGGGACGGCTGGTATTATATCTACGACATGATGCTCATGACCGCGCCCCAGGGACAGCTTGAAACCGTGCTGAACACGATGACGGAGAGTATTTCCACCCTGACGTGGTCGGACGCGTATGCCGAAAAGATGCTGTCCGATCCGAATGCCGCCGTAACGGAGGAGAAGGAATTCCGGAAAGTCGTCGGTTCCGCTGCAAACCAAATGAAAAAGATTTATTCGGCAGAGTGATTTATTTCGCAGAATGCGGTTCTTTCCGCCAACCAAACAGCGGTGCGTATCTTTTCCCTCGGATGGGTACGCGCCGCTGTTTTTGATTTTTTCTGCGTAACGGCAAAGAAAAGGGGCAGATTGAAATGATGGATAGCAATTGAAAAATAATTTAGCTTGTAAATAAGGAAAAAATAGGCTATAATGAAGTATCATATCATCTGATATACAAAGGGAGAAGCAATCCATGAAACAAATCGCCTATGATGTAGATATCGCGGTGATCGGGGGCGGCGCGGCAGGTCTGGCCGCCGCTGTCGCCGCCGGACGGGAACTGCCCGAAAAGCCCGCTGTCGCGGTCTTTGACGCGCAGCCGCGCTGCGGCAAGAAACTGCTCGCCACAGGCAACGGGCGCTGCAATCTGACCAATCGCTCCGCCTCCTCCTCCGATTATCATTCAGACGACGCGCACGCGGTCAGCGAGGTGTTCAGCGGCGTGAATGTGGACGATACGCTGGCGTTTTTTGAATCTCTCGGACTTGTCTGCCGCGAGGAGGACGAGGGCAGAATCTACCCTTCCTGCGGGCAAGCCTCCGCCGTGCTTGACCTGCTGCGGCTGGAACTCATGCGGCTGGGAATCGCGGAGGTGTGCGGCTGCCGTGTGGAGCGGATTCATCGGCAGGACGGCGCTTTCCGGCTGGATTCCCCGATGGGAAGCATCCGCGCGAAAAGCGTGATTGTCGCCTGCGGAGGCGCTGCCGCGCCGCAGTTGGGCGGTGTGGACTGGGGCTACCGTCTGATGGAGGCGATGGGGCATTCCGCGACCCGGCTGCACCCTTCGCTGTCGCCCCTTCCTGTGACATCCCCTCATCTCGGTTCGCTCAAGGGCATCCGCGCCCACGCGAGAGCTTCCCTCTGCGACGGACGGGGCGAGATAGCCTCCGATATCGGAGAGGTGCAGTTCGGTGACAAGGCGCTGTCGGGCATTGTGATTTTTCAGCTTTCCTATGCCGCCGCGGGTATGCGTTCCGACGATCTGTGTGTGGAACTGGATATGCTGCCGGAGCGAAGCGGGGATGACATTATCGCGCTGCTGACCAGACGCCGCGCAATTCTGCCGCATCTCACGCTGGAAAATTACCTCACCGGGGTCTTCAACAAGCGCATAGGAATGTGCCTGCTCAAGGAAGCGGGACTTACGCCCCTGTCCCGTTCCGTGGCGGAGCTGACCGACGGAGACATCCGCAGAATCGCAAGGATTGTGAAGCACTGGCGGTTCCCTGTGAGCGGCAAGGCTTCCTGGTCCAACGCGCAGGTAACGAGCGGCGGCGTGCGGCTCTCGGAAATGGACGGCATGACCATGCAGTCCCGCCTTTGTCCCGGACTCTTCGCGGCGGGCGAGATGCTCAACGCGGACGGACGCTGCGGCGGGTTCAATCTGCAATGGGCGTGGAGCACGGGTATTTTAGCCGGTCGGAGTGCGGCGGCTTTCATCCAACAACACAGGAAAGGCTGACAGGTACGGCATTATGATACAGATTACGGATATCAAGGTTCCCCTTGACCAGATGAATACGGCATCTTTGACGGAGGCTGCTGCGAAGCTTATGAAGGTCGCCCCGTCTGAGATCAGATCGCTGCGTCTGTCCAAAAAATCGGTGGATGCGCGCAAAAAGGAGAACGTGCATTTTGTCTGTGCGGTGGAGTGCGAACTGAAAAGCGCCAAAACGGAGCAGTTGATTTTGTCCCGTTCGCGCGGAAAAAATCTTTTTGCTGCCGCGCCCTATGTGTACACAGTCAAAGCCGCGCCGCCGCTGCCCCGGCGTCCCGTGGTCGTGGGCAGCGGACCCGCCGGGCTTTTTGCGGCGCTGGTGCTGGCAAAGGGCGGGCAGAATCCCATCATTTTAGAGCGCGGCGGCGATCTGACCAGCCGGAAAGCGGCGGTTGACCGTTATTTTGCAGGCGGCACACTCGACCCCGTGAGCAATATCCAGTTCGGAGAAGGCGGCGCGGGTACCTTTTCGGACGGCAAACTCACGACAGGCACCAAGGACAGGCGCATTCGCTTTGTGCTGGAAGAATTTGTCCGCGCCGGCGCCGCCGAGGAAATTCTGTACAATGCCAAGCCGCACATCGGCACCGATGTGCTGATGCGTGTGCTGCTCCATTTACGCGCCCGCATTACAGCAATGGGCGGGGAATACCGCTTTTTCACCCGGCTCACCGACATAAATGTGACGGGCGGTCAACTGCGATCGGTCATAACCCAATGCGGCGGAACAACCGAGGAAATCCCCACCGGACATGTCATACTTGCCACGGGACATTCCGCGCGCGACACCTTTGCCATGCTGCATGAGCGCGGCATCGCCATGGTGCAAAAGCCCTTTGCCGTCGGCGCGCGCATCGAACATCCGCAGCGCGTCATCAACGCCGCACAGTACGGCGGCTTTGCGGGACATCCCGCACTGGGAGCGGCGGATTATAAACTTGCGGTGCATCTGCCGGACGGTCGCGGCGTCTATACCTTCTGTATGTGTCCCGGCGGCTATGTGGTGGCGGCGGCGAGCGAGCCGGAAACCGTCGTGACCAACGGCATGAGTTATTTTGCCCGCGATGGTGTCAACGCCAACAGCGCCCTGTTGGTGGGGGTCAATCCCTCCGATTTCGGCAGCGATCACCCGCTGGCGGGAGTGGCGTTCCAGCGGAAGATCGAACGCGCCGCCTATGCCGCCACCGGAAGCAGCCGTGCGCCTGCCCAATTGGTCGGGGATTTTTTGAACGGCATACCCTCTGACAGTTTCGGGGCAGTGCGTCCCACCTACCGTCCGTCGGTCATGGCAGGCGACATCGGCTGCTGTCTGCCGCCGTTTGTGACGGCAGCCATGCGGGAGGGCATTCTGCTGATGGATAAAAAGCTGCGCGGCTTCGCTGACCCGGAGGGCGTGCTGACCGCGCCCGAAACGCGCAGCAGTTCGCCTGTGCGCATCCTGCGGGATGAAACCCTGCAATCCCCTTCCGCGGCGGGATTATACCCCTGTGGCGAAGGGGCAGGATTTGCCGGCGGCATTATGTCGGCAGCGGTGGACGGCATGAAATGCGCCGAAGCAGTACTGGACGGCGTTGGAAATTCGGAATGCGGAATTCGGAACGCGGAATGATAACGAAACCCGCCAGCCTCGGAACGCCGGGGCGGGCGGGTTGTATTTTTTTACCGTGAGAAGAAAGTACGAAGCAATTACTTGGTCAGATCATAGGTATAAGATTGCGATTTGTTGTCGTTGGCGACGATGATCTGCATCTTCATCTTGTTGGTATCGTAGAATACGGAATACAGCGTGCCATACGAATTGGAACCAAAATGCGTTTCGCTGGTTTCCGCCATGTCGATGGATTTGTCACTGACAAGCAACTGTGCGTAGCTCTGTGACATACCGGGAGTGTGATTGCCCAACGCTTTGTCGAAAAAGTCATACTGGCTGATTTCGCCATAGAGATTGCTGTAATCCTTGTCTGCTTCGGGAAGAGAAGTATTTTCCATTTTGTTCGAGCAAACCTGATAGGCTTTCTCCTGCGACCGATAGGTCACGGACATTTTACCGTCGATATATTCCACGACAGCGCTGTTATCTGTTTTTTCAGAAATAAAGAAATGATAGGTGCCGCTGCTGAAGTCAATATCATATCCCTGCAAAAGTTCAATCGCGCTTTCCACAGTAGCGGTGCGGTCAAGCAGCAGTCTTACCGCTACAAAAGGCGTGATATTTACCAGAGAAGTATCCTCACATTCGGAAACAGGGCAGGAAATCAGGGAAACACCCAGACCCTCCTGATTGATGCCCTCAGAGGTGCAGTAGGAGGCGGCAACCGTTTGGAAGGTGTTGTCCGTCCACTGGGCGATATTCTGATTGGCAGCCAGACCGACGTCAGCCATATCGACGATATTCCAGGATTTATAGCCGTTCTGCGGTTTGGTGGTAACCATCACAATAGGCGCGTTATAGGAATTGTAGATACGCGCTCTCATATAGCTGCTTGTGAAGGTGCGGCTGAAGAAAGCAACGGAACCCTTTGTGACATATTCATTGTCGGTTTCGCCCGGGAAGAAGCCGGAGGCGCTTTTGAAAAACTTTTTCTTGTAATACTGGACGACCTCGTTGTTGTTCGGCAGCTCTTTGTAGAGCATATCGTCGTAATTGAAATTATCATACGACATGGTGTAATAGGGATGGCTGCTGACCTTTTTCAAAGTGGTCAAAGCCGCCATTTCACTTGCGCCCGCCACACACAGATACACCAGAAGGGCAGCCGCTATGGTGAGAAGGATCAGAATGGTCCAAAGCAAAAAGCCTTTGACCTTCTGGGCAAATGTTTTCTGTCGGATAATCGGCACGCCGCTGTCATTTAACTGCACATTCATAATATTTCCTCCGTCCTCAGACATATATTTATATATATTTAACCATATTTCATTAAAAATGTCAATAATACCAATGGGAAAATCAAAATTTTTTTATTTTATTCTTCATAAAAACGAGTTTGTCAAAGAATATTTACAAATATCGGGTTGAATTCAATGCCAAGGCATAATATGATAAACAGGAGATATGCAGGCGCGGATGCTCTGCGAAAGGCGGGAGGAAACATATGCTTGTCGGTATCACGGGACCGAGCGGGGCCGGAAAGAGTATAGCGGTCGGCGTATTTGAAGCGCACGGGTTCAGGGTCATTGACGCCGATCTTGTGGCGCGGGAAGTGGTCATGCCGGGGCAGCCTGTGCTTTTCAGGCTGGCGGCGGAGTTTGGCAGCGATATTGTGCAGGGCGACGGCACGCTCGACCGCAAAAAGCTGGCTGATCGCGCGTTTTCCTCGAGAGAACGCACCGACCGCATGAATGCCATTATGCTGACCGAGATTCGCAAGCGCATGACGGCGCAGGCGGCTCAGTACGCATCGGCGGGGCAGCATTGCCTGTTTGACGCGCCGCTTTTGTTTGAGGCGGGGCTGGAGGAGCTTTGCGATTGCTGTGTGGCGGTTATCGCACCGCCGGAGGTGCGGCTGGCGAGACTGTCTCAGCGCGACGGACTGACGGAGCAGGCACTTCGCAGCAGACTGAGAATGCAGCACGCGGATGACTTTTACACGGCTCGCTGTGAATTTGTTCTGGTCAATGACAGGGATATTGCGTCGCTGCGGCAGGAAACGGAAAAAGTGGCGGCGGCGGTTTTGGAAAAATACAATCGTACAACATAACAGACAACATAACAGAAGGAGGAATGGCACGATGGTGCTGAGTCTGCATCGGAAAAAGCATACGCTGGCCATTGTCATGACGCT
>CACWOA010000068.1 GCA_902762395.1 uncultured Ruminococcus sp. | reverse complement strand
CCGTGGGAGATACGTTGGATACGGCGGGCATGAAGTTGAAAGTGACCTACTCCGATGACAGTACCGCAGAGATCGCGTCCGGATTTGTCTGCACACCTACGCAGATGACTGCCTATGGTGTGCAGTGGATTACCGTGAAGTACGGCGGTACCGCGACGGCATTTCCGGTAAAGGTGACGTCGTCAAGCAAGACCGTGTCCGCGATTGCCATTCAGAAAAAGCCCACGAAGCAGAGTTACAGCGTGGGTGAAAGTTTCAATTCCTCCGGCATGGTGCTGAAAGTTACCTACAGCGATAGCACCACCGCCGAAGTGACGTCCGGTTACACCTACACCCCCACAGGTAAATTCACCACAGCGGGTCAGCAGAAAATTACCGTCAAATACGGCGATAAAGCCACCGGCTTCTATGTAACCGTGCAGTAATCCTTCCGCGCCGTGCCTTGTGAGATGACACGGCACCACGCAAAATCAAAAAATCGCCCCGCGATGTCCATGAAAATTCCCATGAACATCGCGGGGCTTTTTTGTCAATGCCTTTTATAACGCCTTATGCTTCCTCATCGAACGCTTCGCGGAGATTTTCCATGAAAATCTCAAACACCGCGTCGAGAATGGCGACATCCTCCACGCCTTCAAATTCGGCGGAACCGTCCTCGTATGGGGTCACTTTCATGATGACCACGCCTTCTTCCTCGTCGCTGTCCACCTCGGCGTCATCGGTGGGGTACAGTACGGCGTAGTCGTTGCCCTCGTATTCGATCACATCGAGCAAATCCAAATCATATTCATTGCCCTCTTCGTCGGTCAGCACGATGGGTTCCGCTTCCTCGCCCTCCTCTTCGACCGGAAGGATGGCGTCTTTTTCTTCGTCGTCTCTGTCAGGGGTAAAGTTGTCTCTCATGTTTCATTCGTCCTTTCATAAAATATAATATAATAAATCAAACCCCGCGTTTATCCTTATTTGCTGTCTGCGCGGTGTATCTGCGCGGCGGAGCTTACCGAGCGGACAAACGTCAGCTTCCGGCTCTGGTATTGCAGCGTTCCCTTCATCTCCTGATAGGACGACTGCTCCTGTATCATCCGGTCGCCGCGTTCCACAGTCAGCGTCCCGCCGAGCGGGTCGCAGGATGTGTAGGTGTAGGTGATGTCGTTCTGGGTATAAGGCTCCGGCAGGGTCAACTGCCCGCCCGTAATATCCACAAACATCTGGTTGTCATTCCGGCTCGCCACACGGTAGGTGTTGACAATGCCGCCCTGCGTGAGCTGCCACGAGGAACCGATTTGCAGCTCGCTGTCGAGGGGATAAAACAAATCCCCCGCCATTTCCCGCATATTTTCTTCCGTCACCACCGTCGCGCTGTCGGGGATTTTCTCGTGCAGCGCGTCAATGCCCTTGACCGAAAGCGTCCCGTCGCCGATCATCTCCACGGTGAAAGACTGCCCGATCAGGTCGTAATAGACGGCGGTATACTCGTTTTTTCCCTGTTTGTCGGAGGTGTCGGCGGTCTGCGCGCCGTCCTGCGTCTCATAGCCCAGCACAATCCGGCGGAAGGTGTAAACCGCTTTCACAGCGCCGCTTTTTTGGGCGGTGAGCCTGATGCCATAGGTGTAGGTCTGGGAGGACTTGTCATAGGACACAACGCTCTTGCCCTCATAGATTTTGTATTCGTTCACCGACGAGGCGGTCATGACATAGCTGCCCGACTGAAAACGCGGCGCGGCAAAGGTTTCGGCAGCGGGTTGCGTCCCGTCAGCGTCGGTCATCCCGTCCGAACCATCCGGCTGCTGCGACGAGCCGTCCGCCGGGGCGCCGTCGGAGGCATACATCCCGTCGAGACGCTTCGGCATTTCCTTCTCACAGGCAGCGAGCGGCAAAACGGCGAGCGGCAGACACAGGCAAAGCAGCACAGCGCCAAGAGAAATCCGTCCGTGCGCGGAAAAACAACTCATCCCTTTTTCGGTTCTCCTTTCATGGTAAGCCCGATGCGTCCCTTGGCTTCGTCGATGGAAAGCACCCATACCTTGACGATATCCCCCACCTTCAGCACCTCGGAGGGATGCCTGATGCGGCGGTTGGCGATCTGGGAGATATGCACCAGACCGTCCTGATGCACGCCTCCATACCGACCTTCAAGTCCTTGATATCCATCACATCGGTGCGCAGCAGCGGCTGGGGCAGTTCGTCGCGGGGGTCGCGTCCGGGGCGCATGAGCTCATTGACAATATCGGTCAGCGTCGGCACGCCAATGCCGAGCTGCGCGGCGGTTTTGTCGTAGCCCATGCGGGCGACGGTTTCCTTCAGCTTGCCGAGGGAACCGTTTTTGATGTCGGCGGGGGTAAAGCCGCAGAGGGTCAGCAGCTTCTCCGCCGCTTCGTAGCTCTCGGGGTGAACGGCGGTGCCGTCAAGGGGATTGGCGCTTTCGGTCACGCGCATAAAGCCCGCGCACTGCTCGAACGCCTTCGGTCCCAGCTTGGCAACCTTCAGCAGCTCCTTGCGGCTTTTGAATGCGCCGTTTGCCTCACGATAGGCGACAATATTCTTGGAAACGGCGGCGCTGATGCCCACCACCTTGCTGAGAAGGGCGGGAGAGGCGGTGTTGAGGTCAACGCCGACCGAGTTCACGCAGTCCTCCACCACGCCGTCCAGCGCCTCGCTGAGGCGCTTCTGGGGCATATCGTGCTGGTACTGCCCCACGCCGATCGCTTTGGGGTCGATCTTGACCAGCTCCGCGAGGGGATCCTGCAATCGGCGCGCAATGGAAATGGCGGAGCGCACATTCACGTCGTAATCGGGGAATTCCTCGGCCGCCAGCTTGCTGGCGGAGTAAACCGAAGCGCCCGCCTCGCTCACCACCATATACGCCACATTCAGCTTTTGTTCCCTGATCAGTTCGGCGGCGAAGATTTCGGTTTCCTTGCCCGCCGTGCCGTTGCCTATGGCGATGATCTCCACACCGTAGGCTTTGATGAATTTGGTAACGATCTTTTTGGCTTCCTCCACCTTTTTAAAGGGAGGGACAGGGTAAATGACCGTGGTATTGAGAAGCCGCCCGGTCGCGTCCACGACGGCAACCTTGCAGCCCATGCGATAGCCGGGGTCCAGTCCCATCGCCACCTTGCCCTTGACGGGAGGCTGCATCAACAGTTGGTGAAGGTTTTCGGAGAACACTTTGATGGCGTTCTCCACCGCCGCGTCGGTCAGTTCGCCGCGCAGCTCGTTCTGAATAGAGGGGAAAATGAGCCGGTCATACGCGTCCTCGGCGGCGGCGCGCACCGCGTCGGAGGCGGGACGGTTGCCCGGCTTCACGACCGCCTTGGTGATGATATCCACGCCGCGCGAACGGTCGAAGTCGACCGACACTTTGAGGAACTTTTCGCGCTCACCGCGGTCGATGGCGAGAATCTTATAGCCCGCCGCCCGCTTCATCGGCTCGCTGTATTCGTAATAATTTTCATACACGGACTCCGCCTCGGGGTCGGCGGCTTTGGAGACGATATTGCCGGATTGAAAGGCGACCGTGCGCAGGTGCTTGCGGATTTCGGCATTGTCGGAGATATCCTCCGCGATGATGTCAAGCGCGCCCTGCAAGGCTTCTTCGGGGGTGTTGACTTCCTTTTCCGGGTTGAGATACGCGCCCGCCATGTCGATGGGGTATTCTCTGGTGTCCTGCGCGAAAATCGCCGCCGCCAGCGGTTCCAGCCCCTTTTCACGGGCAACGGAGGCGCGGGTCTTGCGCTTGGGCTTATAGGGGCGGTAGATATCCTCGATTTCGGTGAGCGTGGCGGCGTTGTCGAGCGCGGTCACCAGCTCATCGGTGAGCTTGCCGAGATTTTCGATAGAGGTGCGCACCTCCGTGCGGCGCTTGTCGAGATTCTGCAAATATTCATAACGCTCCGAGATTTCGCGCAGCTTCTGGTCGTCCATCGAGCCGTGCATCTCCTTGCGGTACCGCGCGATAAAGGGGATGGTGTTGCCGTCGTCGATCAGTTTGAGAATATTCTCGCTGTATTCGGGTTTGATCTGAAATTCATTGGCAAGAGTCTGGGCAAAATTCATATGGTTTCGTTCTTCCTTCGGTTGATTTGTTGAGTGCATTATTATAGCATATTTTTTTGGCAAAGTGTTTTCAAAATTGTGAACCGCCTGTGATTTATCGAAAAAAGCTGCACAACCGACTCGTCCGGACCCGGTTGCGCGGCAAATTCTATCAGCCCATATATGAAAAGCCCTCGTGCCAAAACACTTCATCTAACCATTTCCGCAAATCGGAATCCGACCATGCAACGTCTGTTTCAACAGAATGATACGGTCTGCATACAAGCGATTTTTCGGATAACAGCAAATAAGGGAAATTTGGAACTGACTTTTTTCATCCCCTGTTTCTCCTTCCGTCAAACGAATTCCATAATGGCTTTTATCAGGTAAACTACCGCCAAAATGATCGGCTGGTGCAGAATATAGATCAGCAGCGAATGCTGCCCCAACAGGCTCAGCGGCGGCAGCGGGTCGGCATAGCACCACCCCGGCAGCCTGTCGCGGCGCTTCACAAGGAATCCGCCGATATAGGTGCCGCCGAAATACAGAAAGAACCACGGCAGCAGCGGTTCATAATCCACCGACGCAAAGCCGCCTTTGAGAATGCCGTAGGGATAAAGCTGGTTGTTTTGCAGCAGTTCGGGCGGCAGGTCGACCTGAAAGAGTCCCCCGAAGCCGATATATCCGCGCTGGATGTGATACGTCAGGGCAAAGACCGCCGCGCAGACAGGCAGCATGACCACGGCGGGGCATTTGCGCAGCCGTTCCTCAAACGCGCCGTACAGCACCATGCAGGAGCCGAGCAGCTGCAGGATGCCGAAATAAATCGCCTGTCCCGGAAAGACGAACGCCGTCACCAGCGTGAACAGAATACCGATGGCGAGCAGCCGCCCGCCGCGTTTGACATTGCTGCGGCTGAACGCGCTCGACACGCCCGCGAGCAGGATAAAGGAGGCGGTGTCGAATATCACGATCTGACTGTGGAAGGCATAGGCATTCCTGCCCCACTCGGTTTCGAGCAGATATGCCATATCGTAGACAAAGTGGAAAAACACCATGTAGATAATCGCCAACCCCCGCAAATTGTCGATCAGGACGATGCGTTTTTTGACGGGGGAAGATTCTATGGTTTTGACAGCCGTTTCTTCCATGCGGCACTTCCTTTCCGGCAGATAAATCATAAAGAAGATTTCTTTTTTATTTTACCATAGAAAAGCGGCAGATACAATATGAAAAACAAGTTTTTTCCGTATTTTGACGGATAATGGATGATCAATCCCCGGAGAGGACGGCATATTCGCTGAAAATCGCCTTATCATGCTCCGACAGAGAAAGTGTTTGCGGAATGTACATAAAAAATTTATCCTCAAAAGGATGAATTACCGCCCCGTTTGTGGTAAAATATTCGGAACGGCGTATGATAGGAATACCGTTGATCGCGTCGAGCAGGTCGTCGGCGGTATCAAAGCGATAAAGCCGTGCGCTCGGCACGCGGGTGAATTCCGCCAGAATACGGCAGCCTCCCTGTCGGAAAGGGCGATAGCGGACGAGAATATAATTCCCTTCGCGGCGCAGACCGCAGGTCTGCGCAAGCAGCGCGAAAAGATCGTGCAGCAGCCTCATGCCGCCCCCATGGGTCATGGAAAACGGCTGTGACCGGATGCCCCATGCGGCGAGTTCCTCGGCTTGCAGCGTAATTTCCGCCGAGCGCGGCGCGATTCGATGAATAGTCATAAGAAAGAAATACCTCCCTGATAAAAAAAGGCGTTATCATTATGATAACGCCCACACAAAGGGATTGCAAGAGGTGAATATAGGAAATGAATATCAGTCTTTTCAACACCGGAAAATATGTGGATCTGGAGCAGCACAAGGAACCTGCTTTTTCCGCGCCGCTCAATTCCGTGCCGATCCGGGAGCTTGCCTATGTGCCGCTGCGTGATCTCTACGGCGGGCAGATGTACCCCGTAGCGCGGCGCGGCGACCGCTGCGCCCGTTTTTCGCTGCTGGCGCGCACCAAAACGCCTTCCAACGAGCTGGGACCTTCATGGCTGATGGCGCCGCTGTCGGGCTATGTGGAGGAAATCACCACCATCGACCATCCGATCTTCGGGCGCACCTTCTGCGCGGTGATACGCCCCGACAACAGCGTGCCGCCGCTGCCCACCACGCCGCACAGTCTCAACGCCATGACCCGGGAAGGGGTGCTGCGCACCATCCATCAGGCGGGCATCATCGACGAATTTGACGGTCAGCCGCTGATCGAAAAGATATTGGAGGCGCGTGACAAGGGCATCCGCGAAGTGGCCGCCATCGCGCTCGACGACAGCCCCTACATCAGCAGCGCGCTCAAAACGGTGAGCGAATTCGGCAGCGAGGTCAGCGACGGCATTACCGTCGTCCTCAAAGCGCTCGACGGAGGCAGCGCCAAACTCGCCATTTACGACTGCGACGAGATTTCCGTCAAGCCGGATATCGACCGATTCGGCTTTGTGGAGCCGATCAGAATGCGGGGCGGTTTTCCGCTGATTTCCAAGTTCAAGCGCCAGTATTACCCCAAGGGCGATTTTCTGCCCATCGGCGTGCAGGCGCTGCGGAGCGCCGCGCAGGCGCTGCTGCGGGGACTGCCGCAGACCAATTCCATCATCACCGTGTCGGGCGAATGCGTCAGACATCCCTGCAACGCGGTGGTGGTCAACGGCACGACCATCGAGGATGTGCTGCGGTTTGCGGGGGTGAACAAGCTGCCGCGTTATGTGATATTGGGCGATACCATGACGGGTATCACCGTCACGGACATCAAAACGCCTGTAACGGCGGGTATGCGTGCCATTACGGTAATGCATACCATTGCCAGACGTGAAAAAACGCCATGCATTCGCTGCGGCAAATGCGTCACGGTGTGTCCCATGGACCTGCCGGTGTATGAAGCCATCCGCCGACACGAACGCGGCGAGATTGACAAGGCGGCAAGCTACGGCGCGCAGCACTGCACAGGCTGCGGCGCGTGCAGCGCGGTGTGTCCCTCCGCCATCGAGGTCGCGGACATCATGCGCCATCTCAAAAGGATTTCCAGACGGAAACGGAAACAGACGCCCGATTCATCCGATTGACGCGGTGTGATTGCATTCCGATCAAACCTGATCGGCGGAATCCGAACCGTCCGGCGTGTCTTTTTCCGTCAGAATCGCCGGAAGTTCCCGGAAGGAAATGTCGTCGGAACTGTCCGACGCAACCCCCACGGCTTCCACGGGCATTTCATCCCGGTCTGCCGGCGCAGCGGGAGCGTGACCGCCGCATTGCGGGCAATATTTCTGATTGTCGAGCATGAGACAGGTCGTCCAGCGGTAGCCGCAGTTTTCACAGACATGGGTGCGTTCCCGCGGCATGGGTCCGTAAATGCACTGCATCATTTCCTGATAGGGCTTGTAGACCCCCTCGCCCGCTCTGGTGCCGCAGATCGTGCAATATCTGGCGCCTTTTGGCAGATAAGCGTGACAGTTGCCGCATTGATCCTTTCCCGGAATGCGCCAACTGTCATTTTTTTGACCGCAGCCGGGGCAGAATTTGTCACTGTAGGTCACGGGACTGCCGCAATATATACAGCGTCCGCCGGACTTGGGATTCTTCATATGTGCAGCCTCCTTTAAATGAAAATTTAAGCGCTCACATTCGTTCGCTAAATGAATACTGAAGACTGAAAACTTAAAAATGAATAATAGTGGAAGGCGCGTTCGCGCCTTGAAATATATATTCAGCGCGCTGGGTAAAAAACGCATTCACTATTCTCTATTATTTATTCTCTATTCTCTATTCTCTTAGCGCAGCTCCGCTGCGCGCTTAGCTCCCGTATACAGAACATCGGCTCGTTTTTGTCATAGTCCCATGTGTGTCCCGCGTCTCCCGCGCAGAAGCGTCTTTGCTCACAATCGCGGCAGACGGCGTTTTTTTGTGTACGGTCCTCACGGAAGGGGCGGAAGCGGTGAAACCATACATCGGAGAAGCGGTCGCGGGCAATGTTGCCCTGTATGAGTTCCGGACGGCGCTCAATATCGAGGCAGGAGTAAATGTCGCCATTGCAAAGGATGCTGCCGACATATATCCCCGACCCGCAGAGAAAATAATTGTCCCTTACCTCGTGTTCATATTCATAGGAAAGGTAGTGGGAACAGCCGAAGCGCACATCCATCGGCGTGTCGGCGGCATAGCGCTTGTCCCTCACAAATTCGAGCAGCGCCCGGAACTGTCCCGGCGACAGCAGCAGCTCGCGGTTTTGCAGCGCCCTGCCGATGGGTTCCAGATTGATGACGCGCCACGAAGCCGCCTTCATGCGGCACATGAGGTCATACATCGCGTCAAGCTCTCCGAAGTTGCGCCGGTGAATCACCGACGTGATCTGCACGGGAATGCCCGCGGCGCGGAGATGTGCCGCGGCGTTCAGCGTGCGGTCAAAGCAGCCCGGCGACTGCCGCAGCCATTCGTGATTCTCTTTTTGTCCGTCCAGACTGATCGTCACCGACGACAGCGAGAGCGCACGCAGCTTTTCGGCGGTCGGTCGGTCGATCAGCGTGCCGTTGGTAGTGATACCCCACGGAAAACCGAGCCGCACGATGTGGGAGGCAACGCGGTAAAAATCGGGATGGAGCAGCGGTTCTCCCCCTGTCAGGCAGATCATGACCGAGGACGGCGGAAAATCCTCCGCCACCGTGTCGAGCGTGCGCAGCAGAAGGGGCGTGTCGAGATACACCCCGCGCGCCTTTTCGCAGCTACTGCCGCAGTGGAGACAGGCGAGGTTGCAGCGGTCGGTCAGTTCCACAAACAGATAGGTCAGCCGCGGATGGTTGCGCAAATATTCACGGTACTGCGCGAGCGCTTCCATATTCCGCGATTTGACAGCTCTTTTTTTATCCGTTTCCACACCTTCCACAACCTCACCGCCTTTTGCAATTTACTCGGCCTGTGGCTCCTCTTTCCTGACATATTCAAAAATATGTCTGTAATAATCGTAGTCCAGCAATTGTTTTGAATAGGTCGTTTTTGCTTTTACGAGTTTGTTCATCTTTTTGATATATTTCGACTTTTCGTCCTTTGATAACGTACAGGATTTGGACGGCGTAAACTTCTTTTCATTCGCGTTGTAGCTGCCCTGTGCGCTGATCCATGACCATCCGTCGACCTTAAGCAGGGCAAAATGATCGCCGTCCGCCAAAATATCGCTGCCCATCATGAGACGGGAGTCATATTCCAGCCCGAACAAATTGGAAAGCGTGGGCAGAATATCAATCGTGGAGCAGGGCGCATCCACTGTAATGGGTTCCTTCATGGAAGGAGTCCAGATAAGGAAGCAATTGCGATAGAGATCAAAATTGTTGCGAATGTTTTTTTCGGGCAGATTGTACAATTGGGCGAGAAGATCATCGTTGAGCGGATAGGGATAATGATCGGGCGTCATGGCAAACACGGTGTTTTCCAACTGACCGGATTCTTCCAGTTTTTCGACGATGACCTCAAGCATAAGCTCTACTTCATACTGACTGGCAAAATATCCCTGAAGCACCTGATGATAGCTCTTGAATTTTTCCGGCAGATCGTATCGGTGGCGCTTGGACATCGCATTGTTGCTAAAGGCATATCCCGCATGACCGCTGAAGGTCATATAATACGCGTGAAACGGCTGATCCAGTCCGGCATAATCGCCGACCGTCACTTCCGCCATTTCCTTATCGGAACGCGGCCAGCAGTCGCTTTTGAGCACCATTCCGTTGCCGACCGCTTTATATTTGTAACCGAAATTCGGGTGGGATTTGTTTCTCTTGTAATAGGTGTTGGTGTTGTTGTGATAAGCCAGTGTCTTGTACCCGACGGCGGACAACTGGTTGCCGAGCGCAAAGGGCTGATATGTTTTCGCGCTCAGCTCCAGACAGTTGGCGGTGGTATAAAAATTGCCGGTTATATTGGAATATTCCCCGCTGGCCGTACTGCCGCCCCACGGCGTATTGTAAAAGTTATTAAACACAAATCCTTCCGTGGACATTTTGTAAAGAAGGGGCGTGAGTTCCGGATCGATTGCCTTGTAGGAAAAACCTTCGAGTGTGAGGAAAATAAGGTTTTTCCCTTTAAACATACCGGTGTATTGATTCTTTTTCGTAGGCTCGACAGAACTGAAATACAGATCCATGTTTTTCAGGTAGTCATTCTTGGAAGATTTGGCCGCCTTTTCAAAATCCACATCCATCACATTCAAGCCGTATGATTCGCCCTCCTGCTGCGAAAGATCGGCATTCTGCCCGCCGGATGTGTCAAGAGGTGAGAACATCACAGTTATCTTTATCAACAACGCCGCTGAGGAAATAATCCTTTTGAAGCTTGTAAACGCTCTGGTAATTATCCGCAAGCGAGGGGTCAAAGCGCACGTCTGTGGGCTTGAAGTAGGTGAGATAATACTTTGTTCCGTCAACAGTGACCGAGCCTGCGGGGTAGTCGATATGATCTCCGCGTGATTCTTCGCTTGTCGCGGTTACCGTAAACAGCATTCCGAAGCCGGAATGCTGTTTTTTTGGCTGTCGGAAACGACGAATCTGCCGATGAGGCACACGATGACCAGCGGCACAAAGAGGGCGGCAATGATATACCACACGCTTACCATAGCGGCCAGGGCTTCTTTCCAGAACTGGAGCACGTCCTTGGCCTGTCCCAAGGTCTGCCAGGAGAAAAAGGCGTGAAAGTTTTTATGATAGGTGACATGAAAGGAAAACCATACCGCCAGCACCGACAAGACGGTTATATAAAAAATTCTGCGCGGTTTTCCCGGAAGCAGCATGGATATAAAGCTCAAAAAAAATCCTGTCGCCAGAGAAAGAAAAAACGTGTACAGAAACTTGTCGTCCATCGCGGTTCCGAATAGCTGATGCTTTGCCAGCACCTCCATATACACCAGCGAAAAGGGTAAAAACAATATGCCAAACAGAATGCCGACAAGCGGCTTTTTCCGGATGGTCGTGAGCAATTGGCTGAATTTTTGTTTCATGTAAGCAACCTCCTTGAGAATATTACCATTGTAGCACAAGTTATTTTTTTTTGCAATAGCATCCGTAAACGTCACAATAATAACACATATGCATCATTTTGATAAATTCTTCGTGTTGCTAAATTCCTCACAGGCTGTCTATATTGAAATCCGCAAAACCTTCGCCGAAAATGTCTTCCGCGTTGCAGATAATGACGAACGCCGTCTGATCGGCTTCCGCTATCGCGGCTTTCAGCTCAGAGACGCGGGTGGGCTTAAATGCGCAGATAAGGATATCCCTTTGTTCGTCGCTGTAGCCGCCGAACGCGCGGATATTGGTCACGCCCAGATCATAGGCGATGAGGCTGTCTTTGATCGCCTTTCCGTCGGTGCAGATGATGCAGGCCACCTTGGAGATGTTGCGCCCATAGACAACCGCGTCCATGGCAAGACTGCTGATATACATGGCAATCCCCGCATACAGCGCGTCATTGATATGACGGTAGACGACGGTATATAACACGATCACGCAGACGTCAATCAGCAGGCAGAGCCTGCCGATGGAAATATGCTTAAAGCGGTATTTGAGCAGCCGCGCCGCCAGCTCCGTGCCGCCGGTAGTCGCGCCCACCATGAGAAGCATACCCATGGCCGCGCCCACCAATCCGCCGCCGAAAATGCAGGCGACCAGATGATCCTCTATCGGGTGAAAATGCACCGTGTAGGCCAGTATGTCGATGAACAGCGAACTCACCGCCATCGCATACACCGAGGAAAACAGCATGCGTACCCCCTGCCGCCGGATGCCCATGATAAAGAGCGGAATGTTAATGACAATCACTGTCGCGCCCACCGGCAAGGCGGGAATCAGACGATGCAGGGTTTGCGCCAGTCCCGTAAAACCGCCCATGACAATGTGATTGGGAACAAACAGCCAGTTAAACGCAAAGGCGTAAATCAGGCTGCCCAGCGTAATCACGCACAGATTTCTGACGGTCTTGGATAATGTTTCTCTCTTTCGCATAGGATCGGCTCCTTATGTAATCATTTGTTCATCATATAATACTCATACAACAATCATATTATACCAATTGCCCGCAGAGATGTCAACACATAGGTGTTTTTTCTCCGTTTCAACGGCACGACCCGCAAATGGTCATTGCGCAGACGGCAACCTCCGGATCATTCCAGATCATTAAGTTACGTCAAAAAAAATAACCGCCCCTCCTGCGAGATTGGCGGTTGTTTCTTTTTTGTAGCAGATATCGCCATTATGAATCATCCATCCGTTCTTTCAAACCGTTGAGTTCCCCACCAGTCGGGGAGCAGCTCTTTTAACCGCACCGTTTCTTCGGTGTCTGCATTCACCAGTATCTCGATGTCGCCGCTGTCCCTGTCGAGCTGCATGAGGAATTCGCGGCAGGCGCCGCAGGGGGAGCCGACGCTCCCGTCCTCCATGACCGCCACCAGCTTGTCTATCCTGCTTTCGCCGTGCGTAAGCATATTGGCAATGGCGCTGCGTTCGGCGCACATGCCCAGCGTACAGGCGGTGTCGATGCACACGCCCACATAAATATGCCCTGCTTGGGTGAGAATGGCGGCTGCCACGCCGCCTGCTTCGATAAAGGGCGAAACGACGCGGGGATGCCGCACCTCGCGCGCCCGTTCATACAAGGTCTGCCAGATGCTTTTGGTCCGGGAATCCTTCATGCTGCGTCACCTCGTTTACATCGTTTGCCTCGTTTGTTTCACATATTCCGACCGTTTTTTCCTTCGTGTCAAAGGGTCTTTCCCGTTTTTTGAGGATTTTTCTGACTACCGCCGCCAATGACACCGCCAATGTCGGCGTTTTGGATTGATAAAGCGTGTCGGTGAGGGTATCGCGACAGGTCACGTCAAAAAATCCGTCCGTGTTGACAATCGAAAAGACAAAATCGTTGTCCCACAGCCATTCCGTCAGATGAACCGCCGATGGCAGCCACATCCCCCGCGCCGCCATCTCCCGTTCCTGCGGGGAGAGCGGTTCGTTGACATCGCCGCCCAGTACCACTTCGCGCCCGTTGCAGCAGTAGACCATGCCCCTGTGCGGATGCCGGGCGTAGTGCCGGTAAGTAAACCCCAGCGCGTAAAGCTCCCGCGCGGTGTCGGGCGTTATATACAAAGGGAAACACCTCCTTACGCGTTGCTGCGTGTTACCAGAACGCCGTCATGATTTCCCATCACAACCGTTTCAAAATGGGTGTCTGTCATCATGACGTCTATTCCTTCTCCCCATTCTTCATCAAAATGCACCTGAATGAATGTGACAACACTTTCTTTGTCAGCCAGGAAAACACGGTGCGACGCTTCTTTGAAATAATAGGTATATAACCTCATTTTCATTCCTCATTTAGCATTGGTTTACGAGCCTGCGCTTTCGTAAGCGTCAAGCCCCTTGTGCCACACGATCAGAGCGATTGTCAGCAGGACGCAGGCGGCGATCACCGTGCCGAGAATGCTGAATACGGGGTGCGTGTGCCGCAGCAGATAGCTGGCGGGATAAAACGCCGTAAACGCAAAGGGAATGATATAGGTAATGCCGTTGCGCACGGGACGGCTGTAGATTTCCACCGGATATTTGGAAAAATCGTTCATGCCGTAGACCATGTTGATCAGGTGTCCGCTCTGTTTGACCCAGAAGGCAACGGCAGCCAGCGCGATTTTGATAGAGGTGTAAATCAGCATGCCAAAGATAACCGCGACGATAGCGAGCGGGATGTCGTACCACACAAACGGCAGAGACAGGTGCCGCACAGAGGTGATAATCAGGGCAATGCCGACCACCAGTTCCCCGAAGGAATCCACCTGAAAAATTTCCACCGTGACGGTGAGCAGCGGATTGATGGGGCGGGTGAGGTATTTGTCAAATTCCCCCTTGCGCACGATCCAGTAGCCCACATTCCAGAGATTGTCACAGAACAGGTGATCGAGTCCCTTGGGCAGCAGCGAAAAGCCGTAGATAAACAGGATTTCGTGATAGCTCCATCCCCGCAGGCTTTGCACGCCGCCAAAGATAATAGCAAGAAACGCCAGATTGACCACCTGATCGATCAGAAACGACGTGGCTCCCGTGATAAAGTCAATCTTGTATTCCATGAGTTTTTTCAGATGCTGTGCGGCGAAGATCCGGAACAGCCGGAACGCCCGCCGTATTTCTTTTCCTATGTTCAAAACAGTTTCTCCTCCTCGTATTAATGATTCACTATTCTCTTAGCTCGAACGAATGTGAGAGCGCACTCAGCCTCCCTGGACGGTGACGTGACGCATGGCGATGGAGAAAATCAATTTGGAAAACAGATAGAAGCTGACGACCCAGACGAGTTGCAGACCGAGGCGCAGCAGAACTTGGGTGCCGGCGTATTTGCCCATGTAGATCATCACCGGCGTGTAGCTCAGTGAGGCGAAAGGCAGCCATTCGAGGACGGTGCGCAGCGTGCCGGGCATGAAAGCAAGGGGAATGAGGGACCCCGAAACAAAACGCAGCACACTGTCCTTGAGGATGTTGAATCCCCATAAATTTTTGAGGAAGAACGCCATAAAGCCGAAACAGACATTCATATAGAAAGAAAACAGATAGCTCATGGCGGCGCTCAGCATATAGAGCGCAAAGGTGCCGACGTCAAACATCACCTGTCCGAAGGCGAAGTATTTGTAAATCTCCACGCCTAAGAGCATGGGAATAAAGATCAGCGTGAAAGTGAGCGACTTTCCGCCCAGTTCGTTGAAAAGGAAGGTCATGTCGAAGTCCACCGGCTTGATGAGGCGCATGGCGATGTTGCCGTCGCGGATCTCCTCGCCCACTTCATACGAACCCTCGCTGCCGGTGAGATAGCCCGTCAGGTTGGACACAAAGAGGAACACCACCATATCGGTCATGGTGAATCCGTTGAAAGTGTCGCTGCCAGACGAAAGGAAGACCGCTCGCCAGACATAGTACATCACGAAACAGATCATGATGTCTCCGATGAACCACGCGATAAAGTTGACGCGATAGGTGGTCGCGCCCTGAATGCCCGCTTTGGTAAAGGGCAGGTAGGTTTTGAGAAATTTTTTTAATGGATTCATAGGTTTCTTTCATCTCCCTTTTCATAGAACCGGATGGTTTGACGGATGTTGTCCTCATCATTTTGGACTTCCTCGAGATAGCAGCGCTCGGTGAGGGAGGTTGTCAGCCCCATCGATCGCGCAAAGGAGGGCGACTCTGTCCGGCTCCATTTCTGGTATTGTATGTTGTTGCGGCTCCAAAAGACGTCATATTCGTGCGGGTCAAAA
>CACWOA010000067.1 GCA_902762395.1 uncultured Ruminococcus sp. | reverse complement strand
ATTTACTTGGACTTCTTGCTGACTCTGACTTTCTGCTCAAGCTTGGTGCTCTCCTTGTAAGGACGGAACAGCATGAAGCCGAAGAAGGCCAGCAGAACGATCGCAGCAATCAGGCCGACGATATTGAGGTTGCCTGTGAAGGCGGAACCGATCTGGTACACGATCAGCGACACCGCATAGGCAAAGCCGCACTGGTAACCGATGGCGAACCAGGTCCACTTGGCGGAGTTCATCTCGCGCTTGATGGCGCCGATGGCCGCAAAGCAGGGAGCGCACAGCAGGTTGAAGATGAGGAAAGAATAGGAAGACAGCGCGGTGAAGTTCTCGCGGAGATTTGCCCAGATTTCCCAGCCGTTTTCCGCGACTTCGTCAAAGCCGCCATAGAGTACGCCGAAGGTACCGACGACATTTTCCTTGGCAATCAGACCTGTCACGGTCGCCACAGCCGCTTTCCAGTCGCCCCAGCCGAGAGGCACAAAGATCCACGCGATGGCGTTGCCGATCTTGGCGAGGATGGAATCGTTGAGATCATCCACCATGCCGAAGCCGCCGTCCGCAAAGCCGAAGCCCTGGAGGAACCAGAGAACGATGGTGGAGAGCAGAATCACAGTGCCGGCTTTCTTGATGAAGGACCAGCCGCGCTCCCACATGGAGCGGAGAATGCTGCCGACAGTGGGCAGATGGTAAGCGGGAAGCTCCATAACGAAGGGAGCGGGGTCACCGGCAAACATCTTGGTCTTCTTGAGCATGATACCGGAAACGATGATTGCCGCCACGCCAACGAAGTAAGCGCTGGCAGCCACCCAGCCGGCGTTGTTGAAGAGAGCGCCCGCGATCAGAGCGATGATCGGGAGCTTCGCGCCGCAGGGGATAAAGGTAGTGGTCATGATGGTCATGCGGCGGTCGCGCTCATTTTCAATGGTACGCGAAGCCATAACGCCGGGGATGCCGCAGCCCGTACCGATCAGCATCGGAATGAAGGACTTGCCGGACAAGCCGAACTTGCGGAAAATTCTGTCCATGATAAAGGCGATACGCGCCATGTAGCCGCAGCCTTCGAGGAACGCGAGGAAGATAAAGAGTACCAGCATCTGGGGGACGAAACCCAGAACCGCGCCGACGCCGGCGACGATACCGTCCAGAATCAGGCTCTTGAGCAAATCGTTGCAGCCGATTGCGTCCAGACCGCTTTTAACGAGCACCGGAACGCCGGGAACCCACACGCCGTAATCGGCGGGATCGGGTTCTTCCCGCTTGGAGGCTTTCTGGTAGTCCATATAATCGACCGGAATTTCTTCTTCCACTTCACCGGTTTCATCGTCATACAGATAAGCGGTAGCGGTAATGTTCGCCAGGTCGTTGACGGTGGCTTCCTCGAGGTCAATGCCCGCTTCTTCGGCGGCTTCCTCAAACGCCTCTACCATCGCGCCGGGTACCACATATTCTTCCGCCGCCTCTTCATAGGCCGAAGTGCCGATGCCAAAGAAGTGGAAACCGTCGCCAAACACGCCGTCGTTCACCCAGTCAGTCGCCATGGTGCCGACCGTGGTGATGGAGAAGTAGTAAACAATAAACATGACAACCGCAAAGATCGGAAGCGCCAGCCAGCGGTTGGTCACGATCTTGTCGATCTTGTCGGAGGTGGAAAGCGCGCCTTCCTTTGCTTTCTTATAGCAGCCCTTGATAATGGACGCGATGTAAACATACCGTTCGTTGGTGATAATGCTTTCGGAGTCGTCATCCAGCTCTTTCTCAGCGGCTTTGATGTCCTCCTCGATATGCGCCAGCTTGTCGGCGGGAATGTTCATCTGTTCGAGCACCTTGTCGTCGCGCTCAAAGACCTTGATGGCATACCAGCGCTGCTGCTCCTCGGGCATATCGTGGACAGTTACTTCCTCGATGTGTGCCAGCGCGTGCTCTACGGGACCGGAGAAGGTGTGCTGCGGGACGGTCTTTTCACCCTTGGAAGCCTCGATCGCGGCTTCGGCGGCTTCCATCACGCCCGTGCCTTTCAGCGCGGAGATTTCCACCACTTTGCAGCCCAGTTCACGGGCGAGTTCCTCAGTGTTGATCTTGTCGCCGTTTTTCTCGACCACGTCCATCATGTTGACCGCTACGACCACCGGGATGCCCAGCTCGGTGAGCTGTGTGGTGAGGTAGAGGTTTCTTTCGAGGTTTGTGCCGTCGATGATGTTCAGAATCGCGTCGGGACGCTCGCTGATGAGGTAATTTCTCGCGACCACTTCCTCCAGCGTGTAGGGAGAAAGCGAGTAAATGCCCGGCAAGTCCATGATCACGACGTCGTCGTGTTTTTTGAGCTTGCCTTCCTTCTTTTCCACCGTAACGCCCGGCCAGTTGCCGACGAACTGGTTGGAACCGGTCAGCGCGTTGAACAGCGTGGTTTTACCGGAGTTAGGGTTACCCGCAAGGGCAATCTTGATATCCATTTGTTCCATCGTCCTTTCAATATGTGGATTTGAAAATTAGTTGCGGCTAACGCGAAAGCTGTCGTTGTCCCCGTCCGTCGTTACCGGCGGGCAGGGTGCGGATAACGCTTACTGCGCGTCTTCCACTTCGATCATTTCCGCGTCGGCCTTGCGCAGCGAAAGCTCGTAGCCTCTGACCGTGACCTCTACCGGATCGCCCAAAGGCGCTACCTTGCGCACATAGATTTCTACGCCGCGGGTGATGCCCATGTCCATGATTCTGCGCTTGACCGCGCCTTCGCCGTGGAGCTTGACCACCTTGACGGTCTGCCCGATCTTCGCCTCTCTCAGTGTGTTCATCTTTTTTTCCTCCTTCTTTTTTTCAGATTTTTTGATTTGTATAGTAAAATAATCTGAAACGCACCTTACACCATAATCTTGTTGGCCATTTCCTTGCTGATGGCCACGCGGGAATCCTTGACATTGACAATCAGATTGCCGCCTATGGTGGTGATTACCGTCACGCTGCCTCCCGCGACAAATCCCATATCTTCCAGATGGGAGCGCAGTTCGGGATTGCCGCCCACTCTTTTGATCGTATTTTCTTCTCCTACATCCACCAGACTCAAAGGCATCATATTCTGTTCCTTTCTCTATGTATCACACATCTGTCAATAAACGTCAATGAGGTTAGAATTTTCTAACCTTGATTATGTTAGCATCATCTAACCATTTTGTCAATACCTTTTTTCAAAATTTCTCCCCCTGCCGCTCCCAAATCGAGTAAATATTTTTTGCGGAAAACTGTACATTTTTTAGTTTTCCGTTGAAAAAAACAAGAGATGATAGTATAATAAAACCATACGGCTGGCAAGTCAAATGTAGAAACGGAAGGCGGAGACGTATGAGCAACCATATTCACTCATCTGAGCGCACCGCGGAGAGGAAAAGCGCTGCGCTGTGGGGAGGACTTTCCTTTGCGCTGCCGGCGGCGGTGATGGCGCTGCTGCTGGCGGTGTACGGCATCACGCCGTTCGGAGACGGTACGCTGATTACAGACAACGGCGCGGCATGGTTTGAGAGTCTGACCCGTTTGCATGACGGGCTGGTATCGGGAGAAGGGGTATTTTATCACCTGAATGTCGGGTACGGCAGCAGCTTTTACTCGGAATTTGCGGCGGGGCTGTGTTCGCCCTTCCTTTTTTTCGCGCTGTTCTTCGGCTCGAAGCACCTGGCGGCGGCGTATTCCTTCATCACGGTGCTGCGTACAGGCGCGGCGGGACTGACCGCGTGGCGGATGCTCCGCAAATGCGCGGCGCGCAGTATGCCCTTTTCCTTTGCGCTCGCCTGCGGTTACGCATTGGGGGGCTTTACGGCTTGTGCCGCTTATGCCCCCTCCGTCGCTGACGCGGCGGTGTTCTTTCCGCTGCTCGCGATGGGTATTTACGGCTATGTCTATGAATCGCGCCCGCTCAGGCTCTTTTTGTTCGGCGCGCTGTTTTTCATCACCTCGCCGCGTCTGGTGCTGATGGGGCTGCTTCTTTCGTTTGTGCTGTATGCCGCGTTTTATTTCCGGCGGGGCGTCACACGCCAGCGGTATTATAAATTCGCGATGTTTACCGCGACCCTCCTCTGTGCGGCGCTGTCTTCGGCGGTACTCGTCATCCCCATGGGAGCGAGCGCGGTGTATTACAAAAACGGCGCGTTTGCGTCGGTCAGGACCGCCGATCTTCTCGCGGCGCTCTGCTTCGGCGGGTATGGTACGGTTTCCGAAAGCGGCGGCTGCGGGCTTTGTGTGGCGGGACTGCTGCTGATGGGCATGATCGGATTTTTGCTTCACGGAAACATTCCGCTCGGGGAGAGAATCGCTGTCGGCGTGGGTCTGTCGGTGATTCTGATTGCCTCCGCCGTGCCGTGGGCGGCCCGGTTTTTGCTGGGATTTTGCGCGTATGGAGGCGAAACCGTCAATGTCGGGTTTATGTGGGCGCTGATGGCGGTGTATGCCGCGGCACGGTATTTTGCGCAGCCTGAGGGAAAGCCGGAATGGGCAGCTCCTGCGGCTGTCGGCGTGTATATGCTGGCGGCGGTTCTCTCGGCGGCGCTGCGGGGGGCGAATGTCTTTGCCCTGCTCGCGGAGTTCGGACTCGCGGTTTTTCTGGCGGCGGTATTTGTCAGGCTTTCGTTTTATGCGCACGAGCCGGAGATCAGGCTGACAGCCGTTACGGCGGCGGGACTGGTATTGTTCGGCATACTGCGCTGCGGCGCGGTGACAGGGGGCATCCGTTCGGATTTTCGTGCGTCGGCGCTGGCAAGGACGGCGGAGCAAAGGAGCAGGACCGAGGCGGTGATAGAGGAATATGCCGAAAACGGCGGGGACGCGCTGCAATTTTTCCGCAGGCGAAGCACCGACGGTGTGTCGGACGGCGCAGATCTCCGGCGCAATGCGGTTTCGGGGCTGACGGCGTTTGCGGCGCGGCTGGGCGTGATGGAAGCGTCCGAATACGGCGGCGCGGATAATTTCACCCCTTTGACCGACAGGCTTTTCGGGATAGGATGTGTGATTGACCAGGGCGGCAGTGTGGACTACCGTTCCGATGAAGTGCAGACGCCTGCCTTTGGCATTTTCCGCTTTGCCCCGGACATCATCAGCGAGGGGAATGCCTTTGAAGCGCAGAACGCGGTTGCCCAAAAATGGTTTGGCGTGAGCGATTTCTTTGTACCCGTTTCCTCCCGCATGGCGTGGAGAGAAAGCTCCGCCGACAGCGAGAAATACAAGTGGACATTCGGCAACGATACCACCGAGGTCAAACGGTATGAGCTGGAACTTGAGAAAGGTGATCGGCTGTACCTGCTGACGGACAGGGGCGATTATTCCTATGCGGTGGAGGATGACAGCCGCAGCCATTGGCACAGCGGGTGTGCGGGGGGCGTGTATGCGCTCCTGCAGGCGGAGAAAACGGGAACGGCGACCGTGTATCTTTGTGCCGACAGTGCCGTCGGTGTGCCGAAACCGACCTTTGCCGTTATCACATCCGCGACGTATGACGCGTTCCGGACAAAGCTTGCGTCGGGCGGCGCGGAGTATATTTCCCACCGCGGCAGCAGAATCAGCTTTATGCTGCATTCCGTCGGAAAATCCATGGCCGTCACATCCATCCCCTATGAGTACGGCTGGGAGGTCAGACGCAACGGCAAAAAGGCGGAGGCGGTCAAGCTTTTTGACGGGCTCATCGGGGTGGAACTGGAAAGCGGGGTCAATTCGATTGTCATGACCTACCGTCCGCCGTTTTTCCGGGGCAGCGCGATTTTTTCCGCGGCGATGCTGCTGTTGGGCGCCTATATTACCATGCGCACCGAACAGGAAGCGGCGCGCAGACGCAAGGTGCGTATGGCGTTCCGTGCGGTGGAGCTGCATCTCAGCCGCGCCTCCGCGACCGACAGGCGCGGTCAAAGCCGGACGATCCCCGCTGAGAAAGAAAAGGCACAGCTATCCTCTTCCGCTTTGGCAGGTCAGACGCAGGGGTCGGGGGGAAATCAACCCGAAGCGGAACAACCGGCCGCGGAGGCGGAAGCGACGAAGCGCGATTCGGAAAAGAAGCGTGCCGCCGCGACAGGGCAAGAGAGAAACGCGACACAAAATACGGAGGAATGATGATGAAAAAGGTAAAAGGCGTGATTTTTGATTTTAACGGCACGCTGCTTTTCGATACGCCGCAGCACGAGAGGGCATGGCGGGAATATGCCCGCAAGCTGTGCGGCAGGGAGATCACCGAGGACGATTTCCGCTACCATATTCACGGGCGCACCAATGCCGAGATCCTGCGGTATTTCCTGGGAGACGGTCTGACCGAGCGGGAAATCGCGCGGCATGGGGAGGAAAAGGAGGCGGTCTATCGCCGCCTGTGTCTGTCGATGGGAGACGGTTTTCACCTCGCAGACGGCGCGAAGGAATTGCTGGACGCGCTCAGGCGCGGCAAGGTGCCGATGGCAGTGGCTACCTCATCGGGACACAGCAACGCGCAGTTCTACATCAAGCGCTTTGACCTCTGGAACTGGTTCAATCAGAATACGTTTCTGTACAATGAAGGAGAATATCCCAGCAAGCCCGCGCCGGATATGTATCTCGCGGCAGCGGAAGCGATTGGTCTGGAACCGTCCGAATGCGTGATTTTTGAGGATATGCCGTCGGGCATTGAAGCGGCGAAAGCGGCGGGAGCAGGCATCATCGTGGCGGTGGCGTCGTCAGCGGACCGCGCGTTTTTCGCTTCGCTGGGGGTAGACCGTATAATAGGCGATTTCACCGAGGTCGGTGATCTGTACGGATTGGTGAAGACGGATGAAGAAGTTTAAAATACGTCATTACACGGTGGCTTGCAATGCCGGGGCTTGCAACGCCGGGGGAGAGGGAACGCCTCTGCGTTTTGCGATGGTATCCGACCTGCACCGGGCGCAGTACGGCGAGGGGCAATGCGATCTGATGAACGCCATTGCGCAGGAGCAGCCCGCCGCGATACTGATGTGCGGCGATATCTTCCACTACAAGCCCACCGAAGGCTCGCGGGCGTTTTTGCGGGCGGCGGCGGCGCGATACCCCTGTTATTATGTCACGGGCAACCACGAAACGCGAAGCAGAAAAGCGGATGAGCTGAAAGCCTTTATCCGCTCGCTCGGTATTCATGTGATGGAGGGAAACTGCGAGGTGTTCGAGTCCGGGGGCAGACGGGTGAACCTCTGCGGGATAGAGGAGCCGTATGTCATCGGACGGGAAGCAATGCGCAGACAGTTGGCGGACGCGTCGGAAGCGTCCCGCAACGGGAATTTTACCATTCTGCTGGCACATCGTCCCGAATTGATCGGGGAGTATCTTCCCTATGACTTTGATCTCATTCTCGCGGGACACGCACACGGCGGACAGTGGCGCATTCCCGGCATCCTTGACGGTTTTTTCGCGTCGGGGCAGGGATTTTTCCCGAAATACACCGGCGGACGCTATGATTTCGGGGACAAAACCATGATTCTGGGCAGAGGGCTGACGCAATACACCCACTTTGTCCCGCGCATTTTCAATCCGCCCGAACTGGTGATTCTTGATCTGGTGTAAATTTTATTTACCGTAACAGCGGACAACCTCTCCGACCGACACGGACGTGCCGATGGGAGAGGCTGTTTTTTTGTTATTTGACAGTGAAAAGCTGCACCAGCCATATTGCCGTGAGATGCAGCGGATAGAAGGAATAAAACGCGTATTTGACAAACGCGCTTCGTTTGACGGAGCCGCCTTTCTGCCCGTTGTAAAGAAGGCAGGGAAAGAGGGCGAGTGGGGCGAGCATTTGCCGCGAATTGAAGAATTTCAGCGTGTAGTTTCGTTCCCACACGCGATGCGCAATCATATCGTAGGGGTTACAGGAAATAATTTCGTTCAGCCCCGTAAAGCCCCGTCCGACAAAATACCAGTCCTGCCCTATAAAGGTAATCAGCGCAAAACTCCCCCACGCGGCGGCAGGATGGTTCCGCAGCAGCCAGAAAATCAGAATCGCCGCCACACCGTAGCCGCCGTAATCGGTGTTGAGCGCATAGGCTGTCCAATAGAGCGCGGCGCAGACCGGCAGCGCGAGCAGAGCGCAGATATTTTCCTTTTCCGCAAGGCGGATTTTACCAAGACGGCGCAGGATGCGGGGAATCCATTCCTTAACGGCGGCGATAGCGGTCAGTCCGAACAGCAGCGTAAAAAATACATTGAGGTGATCAAACGCGTACCAGCGTTCCCCATGAACCAGATTGAAGGGCGGTGTGCTGATAAAGGCGAAAGCCGCCAGCCGCGCCATATATTGGGGGAGTGAGCGGGTATATTTCGCCCCCTCCGCGATCAGAAAGCAGAAGATCGGAAAGGCGAGCCGTCCCCATGAGCGGCAGAGGATGTAGGCGTCGGTGTCCCGGTTGAGCAGGAAGCAGCCGATGTGGTCAATGAGCATGAACGTCATGGCCAGCAGTTTCAGATGAAACGCGGTGAGGCGGGGGACGAAGGGCGAGAGTGGTTGTTTCATGGCGATAAACCTCCTTGGAAAGAGTATGAGGGAAATGAGAATTTAGTGGGGAGTGGGAAGTGGGGAGTGGGGAGTGGGGAGAGAAAAAGAAAAAAGAAAAGCGAAGCGCAATTAGCGAGCGAATGCGAGCGTGGGAG
>CACWOA010000066.1 GCA_902762395.1 uncultured Ruminococcus sp. | reverse complement strand
TCAAAATGCTTATCTTTTGGTCTTTGGTTCGGAATAGTGTAGTGCTGGCGGTCTATCTATTGTTTTCGGTTGCTTGCTTCTTTACCGTACATGAGCATTGTATCATGGTTTTTTGAAAATGTCAATATATTTTATTTCAATTAATGATGAATTATATGGCAAAGCCTCAAAAGGTGCTTAAAATTCACGCAACCGACCGGAGTGTCGGTATGATTCTTTCTGTCCGATAAGCTATGCTTATCTATTGATTTTTACGGGGATTGGTGGTATAATGAAAATGAAAGAAGGAGCCATAAAAGGAGATGGTACCGATGGCAGAACAAACGACCAAGCGCCGTTCCAAAGACAGCGTTTTCGTGAGTCTTTTTACTGACAAGAATTATGTGCTGCAACTTTATCAGGAACTGTACCCTGATGACAGGGATGTGACGGTAGACGATATCAGCATTAAGACGCTGGAAGCCGTGATGGTCAATACCCTGTACAACGATCTGGGGTTCGTGGTAAAGGACAGATTCGTGGTGTTGGTAGAAGCACAGAGTGCCTGGTGTCCCAACATCGCACTGCGCATGATGTTTTATCTTTCCGAGACCTACCGCCGTTATCTGGAGGAAACCGAACAAAGCGAACACAGTTCGGGATTGGTGAAACTGCCCAAGCCCGATTTATATGTCGTTTACAGCGGAAAAAGAAATGTTCCCGAGGAAGTGTCCCTGAACGAGACTTTTTTCGGGGGTGGTTCTCCTGTGGATGTAAGGGTAAAGGTTCTCCATCGGATTGACGAGACAATCTGCGGACAATACGTTGGATTCTGCCGCGTATTTGACGAACAGCGGGAAATTTACAGCAACAAATTAGAATGTATTCGGGAAACCATCCGTATCAGTGTCGAGCGCGGGTACCTTGCGGGATATCTGAAGCAGCACGAAGGGGAGGCAGCAACTATGATGTCGGAATTATTTGATGAAGAATATCTGAGGAAGCGTTACGAAATTGCCGAGCGCCGCATGGCGCGTGAGGAGGGGATTGATATCGGTATGAGCCGGGGCGTATTCAGCACATTGGCGGGGCTGGTAAAAAAAGGAATCCTCACATTGTCACAGGCCGCCGAGGAGGCCAATGTGTCGGTAGCTGAATTCGAGGCGCAGACCGGCTTGAAAGCATAATGAAACGCCAAAAAGGCACGCGGTTCGCGCAAAGAACGGCGCGCCTTTTTGGCAAAGACGCAACAATTTTATTTCAAAAATAATACAATTGTTTACAGATTATAGAATTGCTTGACTTTGCCATGGACAAACGCCTATACTAAGTTCAATGATAAATCCTATGATGCAAGGAAGGCTTTTCTGTTATGGTAAGAAAAAAAACAATAGCAAAAATCGCCAGAAGCTGATGGGCAATGTGGAAGACCCCGCGCAGGAGGACAATGTGCTGATCGGGGACAATTACGCCGTCAAATCCACCACACAGATTTCCGACGCGTACCGCTCCGGCGACGTCTCCCAGCTCAGCAGCCGTGACAAAGAAACCCTCGATATGGCCAAGGAAGTCCTCGATAAGATCATCAAGGACGACATGACGGATTATCAGAAAGAGATCGCCGTCTATCAATACCTGACCGCCGATCTCACCGGCACCAAGGGCATCCTCACGGTCATCAACAACGGCAACGACGAAACTTACGAGCCGCACGACGTTTTGAAAAACCACAGCGCGGTCTGTGTGGGATATGCCACCACCTTCCGTCTCTTTATGCAAATGCTGGGTATCGACTGCATGGTGGTTCACAGCAGCGATCTGACGCATTCATGGAACCTTGTCAAGCTCGACGACGGCTGCTGGTATCATACCGACTGCTACATGGATTCCACTACCGCCAACTTTATGAACTTCAACATGGATGACAGAACCGCACTTCAGACACATGGCTGGAACCGCGATTTCTTCCCCGCCGCAAACGGCAAAAAATACAACTACATGCTCTCGGTCTGCGAGGAACTCGGCAACCTCTATGATGTTCCCAAGTGGGTCATGGAATCCATCAAAGCCAAGAAAACCGCGGTGAGCTGCACTTTCAAAACCCCCATCGGAGAGAAAGACGTCAATCTCGCCAAGTATATGGCCGAGGCGGTGCAGGAACAGCTCGAAAGCACCGGCCGCCTCTTTGCGCAGTACCAGTGGATCCTCAACGATGAAGGACAATATGTTCTCTGCTACTACTTCCAATACGATAGCAACGAGATTGATCTCGATGAAAAGACGCGCAACAAGGTGGATGACAAAATTTACTCTGTCTTTGACAAGTACGATTTTTACAGCATGGATTAATTCGTGAGGAAAAGGAACGTGAGAACATGAAAAAAAGGGCATTGGTGCATTGGGTCAAAGGCGCGGCGGCATTTGCCGTGACGGTGGTTCTGCTGTGTCTGCCGCTGGCTTCGTGCGGCGAAAAGCCCGCCGATATCGACATGTACGATCACTGCTTGAAAACATTTCGGATATGGATTACGCCAAGGTCAACGCTTTCTTTATTTACTACGCCGCCGAAGGGGCAGGCAATGCCGACGAAATCGCCGTTATTCAGGTGAAAAACAAAGCCGA
The DNA here is from genome assembly GCA_902762395.1 of uncultured Ruminococcus sp. Lineage (GTDB taxonomy): Bacteria > Bacillota > Clostridia > Oscillospirales > Acutalibacteraceae > RUG762. Next base: position 8,485 of record CACWOA010000066.1, on the reverse strand, counting down.
TCTGACCCAGGCGGCTGATTCGCTGACAGCGCATCTCAATAAGCGAAAGTCGCTGTATGCCACCTACGACCGCAGCCAGCTCGCCAAGCTCGAAAAGGGCAGAGTTGTCACCAAAAACGGCATGGCGGCGCTGATCGTCGCGGATGACGCCGATCAGATTGAAGAAAGCTTTTTTCAGGCCGCTAACGGCTGACGGCTGACGGCTATAATAGGGAGGGAAAAACGTTGGTTTTCAGCAGTGCGGTGTTTCTTCTGGCGTTTTTGCCGATCGTGCTGTCGGTGTATTATATGATCCCTGTCCGGCTGAAAAATCCCATGCTCCTGCTGGCCAGCCTGATTTTCTACGCATGGGGAGAACCGGTATATGTTCTCATCATGCTCTTCTCCACCGTATTCGATTACGGCAACGGTCTGATGCTGGAACATCTCGACCGCACAGGGCAGCCACATCGGCGCAAGTGGGTGCTGGCGCTGTCGGTCGCGGTCAATCTGGGACTGCTCGGCTTCTTCAAGTACACTGACTTTCTGCTCGGCAGTCTGAATGCCTTGTTTGGCACGGGATTTGTGCCGCTGCGCCTGCCTTTGCCCATCGGCATTTCCTTTTATACCTTTCAGACCCTTTCTTACACCATCGACGTGTACCGCCGCGAAATACCCTCGCAGCGCGGTCTGGTGGACTTCGGCATGTATGTGTGCCTGTTTCCCCAATTGATCGCGGGTCCCATTGTCAGATACCGCGATATTGCGTCGCAGATTGGCGTGAGGGAGATCGGCGCGGACAAGGCCTGCGCAGGCATCTTCCGCTTTGTGCAGGGACTTGCCAAAAAGGTGCTGCTGGCCAATTCTTTCGGCGCGCTCTGGGATGAAATATCGGCGCAGGACGGAGAACGGGCAGCGCTGACTGCCTTTCTGGGCGCGGCGGCGTATATGCTGCAAATTTACTTCGATTTTTCGGGTTACTCCGACATGGCCATCGGCATCGGGAAAATGCTGGGCTTCGATTTCCCCGAAAACTTCAACTACCCTTATGAATCGCGCAGCGTCACCGAATTCTGGCGGCGCTGGCATATCTCGCTCGGCACATGGTTCCGCGAATACCTCTACATACCGCTCGGCGGCAGCCGCCGGGGTTTTGCGCGGCAGATACGCAATCTGCTGATCGTCTGGCTGCTCACGGGACTGTGGCACGGCGCGGGCTGGCAGTTTGCCGTGTGGGGACTGTATTTCTTCGCGCTGCTGGTGCTGGAAAAGCGCTTTCTGCTGCGCCGGCTGGAGCGGCTTCCCGCCGCGGTTTCCCATATTTACACGCTGCTGGCGGTGCTTCTGTCGTGGGTGATCTTTGCCTGTGACGATCTGGGAAACGCTTGGCGTTATCTCTTATCCCTGTTTGGGGCAAACGGACTGGCCAATGCCGCCTCTTGGTATTACTTTCGCGCCCATGCGCTGCCTCTGCTGATCGGCGCGTTTCTGTCGGTAAGTGCCGTTAAAACGCTCTGGCGACGGTTCCTTTACAGGCGCCCCGTCGAAAACCATGCGTTCGCTGTCAAAACATGCGTTGCTGCGGCGCTGTATGTGGTGTCGCTGCTCGCGGTGATCAACGGCGGCTACAATCCTTTTTTGTATTTCAGATTTTAATTCCATAGAAAAGGGGGGAGCGCTTTATGAAACGTCTCACTGTTTCCAAAACCGTTATCGCGGGCTTTCTCCTGCTGCCGCTGCTGCTGTTGACGGTCATCCTGTTCCGGCCGGATCAGGCCGTCTCGGCCATCGAAAACCGTACTCTCACGACCAAAGATAATCTTGACACGGACATTCTCGGCGGTGACTTTCAGAACAGTCTGGAGCAATATCTCTGCGATCAGTTTCCCCTGCGCGGACGCGTCAAGCAGGCAGAGACAGAAGGCAAACTGCTGCTTGGCATGCGTGAATCGGGCGGCGCTTATATCGGAAAAGAGTACCGCCTCTTTCAAAAGCTTCCCCCAGCGGAGATCGACAAGGCGGCGTGCGAAAAATATGCCCGCAGGGTCAACCGCCTGGCTGAAAAGACAGGGCTTCCCCTGTATGTGATGTATGTCCCCTCGTCCGGCATTGCTTTGAACGACCTGCTGCCGGAAGGCGCACCCATGTACGATTACGAAGATTTGTATGCGGCACTTTCCGCGCAGCTTCCGTCTGCCGGAATGATTGAACTGCTGCCCGTGCTGTCGGGGCAAGCAGCCTGTTACTATGCCACCGACCACCACTGGACGGCGCTTGGCGCGTATCGCGCCTATCAGGCGTGGTGTGAGGCACACGGCACGAAGCCGTCTGTCAGCGAAAGCGACCTGATGCCTGTGACCCATTCCTTTCGAGGCACGCTCTATTCCCGCGTCCCGTCGGGCAAAATCCCCTGCGACACGATCAGCGCCCCGCCGCTCGATACGGCGTTGGTTGTCGAAGCGGACGGCAGGGAGATCGGTTTATACGACCCGGCCGCGTTGAAAACAAAGGATAAATACAACTATTTTCAAGGCGGCAATCACGGCACAATGATTGTTACCAATCCTCATGCCGCATCGGACAAGACGCTGCTGCTGCTCAAGGATTCCTTTGCCAACAGCCTGCTCCCCTTTCTGGCGAAGGATTACAGGAAGATCGTCATGCTGGACGAACGCTACGCTTTTGCGGAACCGTCCGAACTGGCGCAGACGGTCGCCGCGGATGAAATCGCCGTCGTGAGAGAAATCGTTTCCGTGCCGTAACAGGATTGTCGGATTTTTGTGGAAAATAAAAAAACGCCGTTTATCGGGTTTTTCGTCCCGGATAAACGGCGTTTTGTATAATGTCTGACAAACGGTTTCAGGCAAATTTCTTCCGATTGAGAGAATCTCCGGCGTGATGTGTCACGCGTTAATCTACGCATTTAGGCGCATCGGCAGCATACAGACGCGTCAGGGTATCGGAATCGGCTTTGCCCGTTTTGGGAAGTCCCGCCTTTTTCTGGAACAGTTTGACACACGATTCGGTAAGGGACCCATAATAGCCGGTGCAGCTTTCCTCACTCATATATCCCAGCTTGCAAAGTCTTTCCTGCATTTTTTTCACGTCTTTGTTCCTATCGCCTTTCTTCAAGGTCGGATAAAGCGGCGCGGCAGTGGTAGTGGTGGTCGTTGTAACGGTTGTCTCAGTCGTGGCCTGTGTCTCGGCTTCTGACGTAGCGGATGCCTGCTCTGTCGCATCGGCGTCCGATACAACGGGAGTAGGCAAAACGCCGTCATCTTTCTGCGACTGTCCGAAAGAAAGGGCTCCCGTGCTATAGAGGTATGACACGACCCCGCCAGCCAGCATGACAATCAGGCACAAGACAATCAAAAGACCGACGCCGCTCTTGTCCTTATTTTTATTTGCGCTCTGTTTCGTATTCTGCCTGGGAACGGCAGTCGGCGCTTCGGGCTGTTTCCGGCTGGGCTGGGTGGTTTCCTCTTTTTGAACCGGCTTGGCCGTCAATGTAACCGAAGCCACTTCAGGGGGAAGCACACTCGCTTTTTTCTCGTCGTCAAAGGTTTGCTGCATGCCGGTTTCTTCATCCGCGTCTGCGTCTTCCGCACCCGTTTCTTCGGCTTCTTCCGAACCGTTCTCCGTGTCTTCCGCCGATACGTCGGAGGTTTCGTCGTCTGTTTTTTCCTGTTCTTCCTGCTCCTGCGACCGGATGTCGGAATTCACAGTTTCATCGGCGTTCTCTGCCTGCGTATCGGCGTCCGTGCCGTCTGTCTTTTCCTCTTCTGTCGCATCATCCCCGTCAGGCTTCGCGTTTTCGGCTGCCGCGCTTTCCTCGGCTGCCTCAGTCGGCTTAGTCGGCTCATCGGAAACTTTCTCATCCGGCTCTTTTGCCTCTTCCGTTCCGTCCTCGGCTGCCGCACTTTCGTCTGTCGCCTCTGTGACCTCGGCCGCCTCTGCCGCCTCTGCCGCTTCTGCCGGCCCGTCGGAAACTTTCTCATCCGGCTCTTCTGTTTCTTCCGCTCCGTTCTCGGCTGCCGCATTTTCGTTCGCGGCCCCGGTTGCCGGCTCATCGGAAAGCGTTTCTTCTGTCTGCTTTGTCTCTTCCGCCCGGTTATCGGCTTTTATGTTCTCATCGGTTGAGACAGGCTGCTCGTCGGAAAGCGCCTCATCTGTCTTTTCTGTCTGACTGACAGCTTTGACATTGACTTTCACTGGGACGGGTTTAGGGGTGATTTTCTTTGCATCGGCGTTACCGTCGCCGCCGTCAGCTTTCAAGCCCGATGCAGCGCGGGTCACTTCCACCGGAACCGGGGTGGCGCTGTTTTGATTTTCACTGCTTTTCTGCATCATCTGTTTTTTTTCTTTTCCGGAAATTCTCAAGATAAACCGAGTGAATGGCAACTGTCTCAAAGCTGAATTCTTCTTCACTTGATTTGCTCATATCAAGTCCTCCTTAAAAAATGCAAGCGGGATAATATTTATGCAACTGCCGATAAAAATTATGCATATTTTGCTTATTATTATAGCCGAAATTATGTCGGTTGTCAATGGATAATAACAATGTCAAAATCCTATTACAATCCGTTTTGCAGCGATTTTCCCACATATCTTCAAGATTAGGCAGTTCGGTGCTTCCTATCCGCAGGTCACGCCGAAGCGCTTGCATTGTGCTGTTCCTTTGTGATATAGTAATCTCGAAAGGAGACACGACAAAATGAAACTGCAAATCATTTATGATGACAGCGTGCAGGAGCCGGAGATCACGGTGGTCTGCCGCGAACTGAGCGCGGAGCTGCAAAGGCTCATTGCCTCTCTTCAAGCTGCCGACCGCAGGCTGACGGGCATGAAAGACGGACAAATCTTTCTTTTGCCGCCCGAGGAGATCGTCTACATCGACACCGCTGACAAACATATTTTCATCTACACGGCAGGCGAGGTCTATGAAACACAGCTTCGGCTGTATGAACTGGAAAAGCAGCTGCCGCCGTCGGATTTCTTCCGCGCCAACAAATCCTGCATCGTAGGGATCCGGCACATCCGCTCGCTCAAAGCGGACATTGACGGGCGGCTGCTGCTCACGATGGACAGCGGCGACAAGCTGTGGGTGTCCCGCCAGTACGCGGCCGAATTCAGAAAAAAGATCGGTATGTAAAGACGTGAACGAAAAGGAGGATTTGAAAATGGACAATAAAAAATTTATCGCATCGACCGCCGAAATATTTACCCTGTCGCTGGCGTTTATCTGCGCATTTAATTTCGCCCTGAGGGGAGAGTCGGAACAGCTCTCGCAGGTATCGGAATTATTCGCGCTGTGCGGCAAAGGCATATCCTTCACCGCGCTGGGGGAACTGCTGCTGCTGGCGGCGCTGATTTCCGCCGCGAGGGTGGTGTGGTTTTCCGATCGGTTCTTTCAGAATATGCTCCTGTATGTGCGCATTCCTCTTATGCTGGTGAGCGTCTTTGTGATGGCGGGCGTTTGCTCGGTCGTCTTTCACTGGTTCCCCGCCCATATGTGGCAGGCATGGCTGGGATTTGCCGTTAGTTTTCTGCTGGGAACAGCGGTCAGTTTCGGCGTCATGCTGCTGAGAAGCCGCCTTGCCAGCAAAGCATATGAGGATAAACTGGATCAATACCGCGCATCAGGCGATGAGGAGGAAACGCAGAATGACAATTGTGAAGCTTGACGGGGTGACGCGTTCGTTTGGCGAAAAGCAGGTGCTGGGCGGCGTGTCGCTGCAAATCGAAAAAGGGGAAATCTTCGGTCTTCTCGGACCGTCCGGCGCGGGCAAGACCACGCTGGTCAACATTCTTACGGGGCAGATGCCCTGCGGCGGCAAGGCGGAAATTTTCGGGATGGACTGCGCCCGTATCGGGCGGGAGGTCTACCGCCGCACCGGGGCGGTGCTGGACAACTGCGGGCTGTATGAGCGGCTCACCTGCATGGACAATATGAAGCTGTTTGCCCGCCTGCATCATACGCCCGTGTCGGCTATTGCCGAAACGCTGCGGGCGGTGGGGCTGGACGGCAGCGAAGGACTGCGTGTCAGGGCGCTTTCCAAGGGTATGCGGCAGCGGCTGAAGCTGGCGTGCGCCATTCTGCACGCGCCGGAACTTCTCTTTCTTGACGAGCCGACCAGCGGACTTGACCCCGCGACGGCGGAGGAAATCCATGCTCTCATGCGCAGGCTGCGCGAGAGCGGCGCCACCCTGTTTCTCACTACGCACAACATGGAGGAAGCCTACCGCCTCTGCGACAGAATTGCGCTGCTGCATGAGGGACGGATCGTGGAGGAAGGACAGCCCGCCGCCATCTGCCGGCGGCATGGCAGCGATGCGGAGCTGCACATTGTCACATCTGACGGGAAGGAACTGTCGCTGCCCAATCTTCCCGAAAACGCCGGAACCGTGGCGGCGCTGATGAGAGAGAAAAAGCTCCGCGCGATTCATTCGGCGGAGCCTGACTTGGGGACGGTATTTCTCAGACTGACCGGAAAGGAGCTGACACAATGACTGCCATTCTCGCATTGCTGCGCAAGCAGACCAAAGATTCCCTTTGCAATTTTCCGGCGCTGATGGTAATGCTGATTTATCCCGCTGTTGCCTTTGTCATGATAACGGCACTGGGCAGTGAAGAAGGCATGAGCGGGATGTTTGTCACGATGTTTGCCACCATGCACGCTTCGTTTGCCCCGCTGGTGACGGCTTCCAATATTCTTTCGGAGGAAAAAGAAAAGGGTACGCTGCGCACCCTTATGATGTCCGGCGTGAGCCGCCTGTCCTATCTTGTGAGCGAAATGCTTTTTGTGGTTTCGGTTTCGATGCTGACGGGAAGCGCGTTTCTTGCCATGGACGCTTTTACCCGGGATCATGCCGCCGCGTTTGCTGCCGCCATGCTGTGCGGCACGGTGCTCTCCGCGCTGGCGGGGTTGTGCGTCGGCATGACGTCCCGCAATGTCTCCGCCGCCAACGGCATGGCGGTGCCGATCGGACTCGTCACGGCACTGCTGCCCATGCTGGCGCGCTTTAATGAAAGTCTTGACCGCGCGGCGCGGTATCTCTACAGCGGGCAGGTCAGCCGCGTGCTGGAAAGCGGCGAGCTGTCAGGCGAATTCGCCGCTGTCATGGCGGTTTATGCCGTGCTGCTGACGGGACTGACAATATTTCTGTTTATAACGGAAAGCCGTTAGCAGCTAACAGCTAATCGCTAACGGCTAACGGCTAACACAGCTAACGGCTATCTAATCCTTCAGGGAGCTGCCCAGCGCGCTGACCTGTTTGCCGCTGACGATGTCCTCCCACGCTTCGTCGTCAAAGGGAATGTTCTTGTAATAAAAGCGCTTGTCCTCATCGGTGATTTTCCGGATGACCTTGCAGGGATTGCCTGCCGCGACCGACCAGTCGGGGATATCCTTGGTGACGACGCTGCCCGCGCCGATGACGCAGTTGCTGCCGATGGTTACGCCGGGGCAGATGACCGTATTGCCGCCGATCCACACATTGTCCCCGATAGTGACAGGAATGCCGTATTCATACATACTGTTGCGGCTGTCGGGATGGATGGGATGTCCCGACGTGTAGATGGCGACATTGGACGCCATGAAGCAGTTGTCGCCAATCGTGATTTTGCCCACATCGAGCATGGTGCAGTTGTAGTTGGCAAAGAAATTGCTGCCCACCTCGATGTTGAAGCCGTAGTCGCAGTAGAAGGGCGGGTTGATCCACGCGCCGTCGGAGCGTCCGAGAAGTTCCTTGACGATGTCGCCCAGCGCCTTGAAGTCGCTTCTGTCCGCTGTGTTCAGCCGCTGGGTCAGAATGCGCGCCCGCTTCTGCTGCTCCATGACGCTGTCGTCCGAGATGTAAGCCATGCCTTTGTCGCGTCTTTCGATGTTGTTCATTGTTCGATTCTCTCCCTTGTGATGTTTTTGAGCCATTTGTATTTTTTATAATACCAATAAACCACCGGTAATTTGATGATTTCATCGGTATTAAGAACGAGATAAACCCCGATGACGGGAAGCCGGAGCACAAAGGCCGCGATCAGTCCCGCGGGAACCACAATGCACCACATGGTCACTGTGTCGCAGACCAGTCCGAAGCGGGTGTCGCTGCCGGCGGGGAAGATGCCTGCGATGACGGTGGAATTGATGGATTTGCCGATAATATAATAGGAACAGACCAGCAGCATGATTCTGAGATACCCGGCGGCTGCTTCGCTCAGCGTGAAGGTCAGCCGCATGATCAGCGGTATGCACAGCAGAATGATGCCGCCCGTTATAAACCCCGAGACGACGGAAAGCCTTGACAGTCTGTCGCCGTAGAGTCTGGCGCGTTCCATATTGCCGCTGCCCAGCTCGTTGCCCGCCATGATGCCGCTGCCGGTGCCGATGCCGAGGCAGACGCAGGCGAGGATATTCTTGACGATATTGGCGACGGAATTGGCAGCCACCGCGTCGTTGCCCAGATGTCCCATAATGACCGAGAACATGGTGAAGCCGCAGCCCCATGC
>CACWOA010000065.1 GCA_902762395.1 uncultured Ruminococcus sp. | reverse complement strand
CAGGTTCTGATCGGTAAGCTGGACAAACAGGTAATCCTCCGAGCAATGGTCGGGTACATCGAGAAGTTCCTCAAAAAGACCGCAAAGCGTGCGCATTTCACGGCGGGGCTGAATGGGAATGCGGGTGACGTCCATGCCGTCGGTGTCAATGAGAAGCATACACTTGTCCCGCTCGTTGGGGTCGAAGGAATAGCGAAGGGGAGAACCGCTGTACATGGCCGCCCTGCCCGCCTTCTGGGGCGAGTGGATATGACCAAGGCAGGTGAAGTCAAAGTCGGCGAAACGATCGGACGAAACCTGCTGCACACCGCCTACCGCAATATGGCTTTCGCTGTCACAGGTAATGGCGCCCGTCACCGTGCAATGCGTGACCAGAATATTGGGACAGTCGGGAGAGCGCTTTTCCCTCACCCTGTCAAACAGCACGCCATAGGCTTCGTCGAGACTTTTCAGCTCCTCGCTGCCGATGAAATATTTGGCCGCGGAGAGATCAAAATAAGGCAGAAGGAAGAAGCGGGCGGAACCTCCGTCCCGTCCCGTAATGTCAACAGGATGGAGAAAATCCTCCAGCGAGCTGGCAAGATGAATGCCTGCCGAACGCATCAGCTTGGAAGCGGGCAGCAGACGGTCGGCGCTGTCGTGATTGCCGGAAACGGCAACGAGCGGAATCCCGCGCTGCGCCACAGCGTAAAGCGTGTCCTCAAAAAGTGTAATCGCTGCAATCGGCGCAATGCTGCGGTCATAAATATCGCCCGCCAGCACAATCACGTCGGGGGCATATTCGTCCAGCGCGGGCAGGAAGACATTTTCTATAAACCAGCGCTGGTCGTCAATCATCGACTGCAACGACACAAATTTGCCGAGATGCCAGTCGGAAGTGTGCAGAATCTTCAAAGCGACGTCTCCTTTTCTCTTTGTTTTAACCGTCATTATATCATATTTTTTCACTAAAAACAAGTGCAAAACCATTTTGTTTACAAATAGTTACATTCTCAAAAATCGGTTTCATTTTTAAACGATTCCGTATATAATAAAAGGAAGATGCAGAAATGAAAGGGTGTAATGAGATGAGATACGGAAAGACTGCCGCGCTGTTTCTGGCATTGGCGACCGTGCTGCTGCTGACCGGATGCGGAGAGGAAGAAAAAGAACACGTTATCATTCAGACAGCCGCGCAGGCGGTGCAGTCCCAGGTGGCGGCGCAGCGGGCCGCCGAACAGGCCGCCCAGCGGGAGAAAGAAAACCAGGGCACGCTTCTGGACTTCGGTGAAAACACCCCGTTCGGCGGCATTGAAGTGGAAACCGATGAAAACGGGGAACTGGTGATATCGGAGGAAGACAGCGCCGTCTGGTTCAAGATCACCGACAAGCGGTTCCAGACCTTCAGACGATTCAAGCAATTCACCACCAGAAATGTGGGAACCGATTTTTATCAGCAGGTCAATCCCTACTATTACTTCAGGGACGGCGCGTTTTATTTTGTCATCGGAATCAACGGGAGAAGTGTGGAATCCACCAAGAAATATTATTTTAATGATTTTGACGGCAAGGGCGGTTCCAAACTCACGCTGAACGCGGTACACAGCGCTTCGAGCAGCAAAAAATACGGCGTCTACAGAAGCACCGCGGCCTTTATCCGCCAGGGCAGCGTCTGGAAGCTTGACAGCCTGACGCTATACAATTCATAAAAACGCGGCTTTCGTTCCCTCCATGGAGATTTTGCCGCTATCATGACAAAAAGGAATAAAAAATCAAACTGCGTTGTTTCTTGCCGCCGATGGGCGGGCTGTTCTCGCGGACAGCATACAAGAGACAACGCAGTTTGACGATATTGAGACTGTGTATTGGGATAAGAAGTCGGGGATTGGAGGGAAACCCGGCTTCTTTGTTGTAGTCGCGTTTTGATGCGAAGAAAAGAAATCATTCCTGTGCCGTCGGCGCAGTGTCCTCCGCCCCGGCTGTTTTGACAACGCTCTTGCCGCGCCATGTGCCGCGCCGCCACCGGATGGCGACGATAATGCCGCGGATGATTTCATCCGCCGCCAAAGCCACCCAGATGCCCCGGAGACCATAGCCGCAGACAATGCCCAGCACATAACCGCCCACCACCGAGCAGCTCCACATGGCGACGATGCCAAGGTAGGTGGGAAATTTTACATCCCCCGCCGCTTTGAGGCTGTTGATAATGACGAGGTTGCTGGTTCTGCCCATCTCGAGAAACACGGCGATAAGCATAATCTGCCGACCGAGCGTGACGATCTGCGCCGCCAGATCCTGCGTACCGGGATTAGCGGTGAAAAGACCGAAGGTAACGGGACTGAGCAGGTAATTGCAACAGGCGATCAGCACCGAAATCACCAGCGCGCTGCGCATGGTCTTATTGACCCGCCGATAGGCAAAGTCATATTCCCCCGCGCCCACCGCGTGACCGACAATAATGGTGGTGGCCATTGCCACGGAAATGGAATAGAGATAGGCAAAATTGCTCAGAATACCCGCATAGATTTTGGTGTTGATGGCGACGATGCCAAGGGTATTGACAAAGCCTGTCACAAAAAGCTGCGACACATAGTAGGAAATATTCTCACCTGCCGTAGGAATACCGAGACGCAGCAGCGTCAGGAAAATATCCTTCGGAAAAGGGTGCAGGTACTTCACAGAGAGATGACCGTGAACAAAAAAGCGGAAAAAGACAAACGCCGCCGCCAGACCGACCACGCGGCTGCAAGTCGTAGATACCGCCACGCCCGACGCCCCCAGCCCGAGCGAGCGAAGGGGTCCGTAAAGGAAAAGATAATTGCCGCCGACATTGAGTATATTCATGCCGAGGGAAATCACCATGCCATAAACGGTTTTGCCGTTGCTCTGGAAAATACGGGACAGGGTATCCATCACCGCCTGCGTAAAAATGAAGCCGCCCACAATCCGCATATACTGACGCGCGTCGTCCATCATTTCGGCAGGCGTATGCAGCAGCGTCATCAACAGATCGCTGCCGACAAATACCAGCAGGCTGATGCCCAGACTCAGCACCAGATTGAAAGCGATGCAGACGGTGTAAATCTGATTGATTTTATCCTTCTGCCCCGCGCCGAGATACTGCGCCACTACCACACCGCTTGCGCTGGAGATGATCGTGAAAGCCAGCGTCAGAAATCCGAGAATCTGATTGGCGTTGCCAATAGCGCCCACGGCGGTCTGATTGTAGCCGCTGAGCATAAGGGTATCCGCGTAGCCCAGAAACATGGCAAGCAGCGCCTGCACAAAAATCGGCCATGCCAGACGGAACACCGACGTATGAAGAATCTCATCGGAACCTTGACGGACGACGTCCGAAGGGGATTTCGGCATAAGCAAACTCCTTATCCGCGGCAAACCCATCACCGCCGCGAGGTGTAGACCGTTGTGTAAATTCAATAGAAAACCGCAAAAATGATTGACTTCTATTGATAATTCCATTATAATCGAATCATAGAAAAATGCAAGCAGTATTGATGAAAAAAATAGCACTATCCGACACAGCGCTTTCCCCAACGGTCATCGCGCTTAACGGATCGGAAAAATGTATGTTTTTTGTTTCCTTTTTCGGTCGTGACAATACGCCTCTTTCTATAGGAGAAACATCACGAACAACGCGGAAAAGGTTGAAAATTTTTAGCAATTTTACAACACTGCTTCTCCGCAACGCGCTTTTCATGTGAAACCGGCGTTCTTTTCCTCCCCCTGTGCCATTCACATTCCGACAGGAAAAAGCACTTGCACTATTTTGTCAATCAAGGAGGTTCTGTGATGGAGCCGGGAAAGTCCGATATTTCACGCTATGTAGAAAAAAAACAGCACGGCGACGTGCTGCTTCCTTTTGTCATCTACGGCACAATGATGCCGACGATCTTCACTTCCTTTCCGCTGCACTGTCATGAAGAAGTGGAGATGGTGCTGGTGGACTGCGGCAGTTGCTGTTACGCCATTTCGGGGCAGGACGTCGCGCTTGGCACGGGCGACATTCTCATCATGATGCCGTGGGTGCTGCATTCCTTCCGTCTGACGGAGCGGGATCGCTATTTTCTCGCCAGCACCTATCTCATATCGCTCGACATGATCAACAACCGCTCGGTGGATATCTGCGCCTCCCGCTATTTTTCCCCCATGCTCAACCGCGTATGCAGCGACTATTGTGTCATCAAGCCGGAAACGCCGCATTATGAGGATTTCAAGCGCATCGCGGTGCAGCTTTTCAACGCGTATTACGACCACGACGCGTTTTTTGAATTGCATCTGAAAGGGCTGATAAGCGAGCTGTTTTTTATGCTGCTGCGGGACGGACTGATACGGATTTTCGAGACGACGCCGGAAAGCGACGACGTGAAGGCGGTGCGCCGGGTGGTGGATTACATCGCGGACAACTACCGGGAAGCTATCACGCTGGCGGGGCTGGCACAACTGGTCAGTCTCAGTGAAACGGGACTGTCACGTCTGTTCCGCAGCGTGACGGGTATGTCCTGTATTGATTATGTCATCGAGTACCGTTTGTCACAGGCCATGACAATGCTGCGTTCTTCCGAAAAGCCCGTCATCGAAATCGCCTATGAAACCGGGTTTAACAATATTTCCTATTTCAACCGCACGTTTAAAAAACACTTCGGGCAGACCCCTTCCGCGTGCCGCAAGGAACGCGCGGAAAAGGAGGAGTCCGCCGAAGCGTAAAAAGTAAAAAAGAGGTCGCTACTTTTCGCGGATGTCCGCCGCCGCGCTCCGGTAAAGCTCCTCCAGCCGCTCGCGGGTGACAAATCCTTTGGACGCGCCGCTTGTCAGAATCTTGGCGGCGGCGAACGTCTCGGCGCGCCGGAGGCATTCCACAGGCGGTAGCCCTTCGCAATACAGGCTGACAAAGGAACTCAGCAGCGCGTCCCCCGCGCCCACCGTATTGACGGGCGTGCCGAGACGGGCCGCAGTCAGGCTGTAGAATCTGTCCTCGTCGCGCACATACATCATCGCGCCGCGTTCGCCCTGCCCCAGCACGATGATGCGGCTGCCGTAAGTGTCCTCGATGGCGCGCAGAAAATCCCGCGGCTCACAGGGCAGATTTTCGTCGCTGAGAAACAGAATGTCGGCGTACCGCATAAACTCGCCGTTATACTCATCGTGGATATTGCCGAGCGTATGCACGTCCACGGCGACGGGAACCCCCGCGTTCCTTGCCTTTTGCAGCAGCGGACGGCTGAAATTGATGTTGCAGGCGACGACCGCGTCGAACGCCGACAAATCCACACCGTCAAAATCATATGCGGTTTCCTGGATATCCTTCAGATCGCAGTAGATCCTGCGCCTGCCTTCCCGGTCGTAAAGCACGGCGGAGGCGGGCGATTCTTTGAGAGGGCGCTGTACAAGGGAACAGTCGATCCCCGCCGCGGTCAGCTCCCGCATGGCAATATCCGCCGTCAGATCCTGCCCCAGCAGCGTGGCAAGCGTCACGCGCACGCCGAGCGTCGAGAGCGCTTTGGCGACGTTGCAGCCCACACCGGAAACGCAACTGCTTACGCCGAAGAAATTGTAGTGGATAGGGGCATAGTCGATGGGAAAGCCGTCAACACGGCAGTCGGTTTCCCAATTGACCAGACCCGAAACAAGAAACTGATGACGCATAAGTAAACCCCCTCAGATTGTGTCTGTTTTCATATTTTGTCTGTTTTCATATTGTGTCATAATATGAAGATCACGGTAAATCTCTCTGCCATACCGGTTGCGCAGCCTGAGAAGATAGATATCATTGTGAATATGCTCCGAAATGACCTTGACCAGAAGCCGGTTGCCGGTCACGCTGGCCTGCCATGTGCCTTCGCTGTCGGGACCTGCCAGCAGCGCCGTCTCGTTGTCCGACACCACCATCAGACGGGAAGGCGTATGCCCCTCTATCGGTCTTTCATGGGAATACAGCTCGCAAAGATCCTCGCAGCCCACCCGATAAAAGGAGTACACCACCGTGCGGCGCTTTTTTTCGTTCCGCAGCTCCAGCTCCTCCCGCAGAAAAGAAAGGGACATATCGGTATTGAGATAAATTTCGGTGCCGGAATTTCGCATGATCTCCTTTACCCGCTGCAAAATGATGGTAAAGCCGGTCAGATTGGCATATTGTTCGCTGTAAGCGGGCGGCGTGTACTGCCGGAGAAGTTCTTCGGCGGCGTCCGCGCTGCGGGTAAAATCCTCGCGCAGCTTGCGCAGGAGAAGCGCCGGCGGCTGGGCGGCATAAAGCGCCGTATCGTTGGGAATCAGCACGGTCATGCCCTTTTCGGTCATCTGCTCCAGCGCGTGATAGACCGACGGACGGGAAATATCATTTTTTTTGGCGATCTGATAGGCGGACATGGTGCCGCCGCGCAGCAGCGCCAGATAGATTTTTTGCTCGATGTCGGAAAAACCCAGTACCGACAGGCAGTCCGGCAATGGCGTCTGGTACATCGCGGCATACATCCTTTTTGATAGTTGTATTTTTTATACAACTATTATGCTTCTTTCCTTTCGATTTGTCAACCGTTATTCATAAAAAACATAAAAAATACCTGTTGCAGAAAAGGAAGCGGACGTGTTACAATAACAATGCCATCCCATTTTCCCTATACAGAGGTGAATCGCCATTGACCGTTTATTACGAAAATCCCAAACTGCGGGAGCTGCGCGAAAAATCCATGAAGCTGCCGCTGCTGCCGGGCGTGTATATCATGCACGACAAAAAAGATAAAATCATTTATATCGGCAAAGCCAAGGCGCTCAAAAACCGCGTGAGCCAGTATTTCGGTTCACAGGAAGGACACACCGAAAAGGTGCGGCGCATGGTGGAGAATGTCGATCATTTTGAATACATCATCACCGACACCGAATACGAAGCGCTGGTGCTGGAATGCAGCCTCATAAAGCTGCACAAACCGAAATACAACATCCTTCTCAAGGACGACAAGGGATATCATTACATCAAAATCACCAACGAGCCGTACCCGCGTGTGGTGGAGGCGAAAAAGACGGAGGATGACGGCGCGACGTATCTGGGACCTTACACGGGAAGCTACGCCGTGCGCCAGTCGGTAGACGAAGCCTGCAAGATCTTCAAATTGCCCACCTGCCGCCGCAGTTTTCCGCGCGATATCGGCAAAGGGCGCCCCTGCCTGAATTATTCCATCGGGCTGTGCCTCGCGCCCTGCCGCGGCAAGCTGCCCAAAGAGGTGTATGACGAAGCGGTCGCGGAAGCAAAGGACTTTTTGCGGGGCGGCACCAATACCTCCGTGGCGCGGCTGACCGAACGCATGAACGAATGCGCCGAGCGGCTGGAATTTGAAAAGGCGGCGCGGCTGCGCGACCGCATCAACGCGCTCAAAAAGATGAGCGAAAAACAGAAGGTTATCATGACCACGATCGAGGAGCAGGACGTGATCGCCGTGGCACAGGGGGCAGGCGGCACGGCGTTTGAGGTGTTCCGCTTCAAGGGCGGGCGGCTGTATGACCGCGAACAGTTCCTGATCGACGACATGATGAGCGAGCCGGAGCTATGCCGCGCGGAATTCATCAAGCAGTATTACGCCATGCGCGAGGTTCCCCCCCGCGTAACGGCGGACGGCGCGGTGGACGACAGCGAACTTCTCGAACAGATGCTGACCGAGAAACGCGGCAAAAAGGCAAAAATCACCGTTCCGCAGAAGGGCGAACAGCAAAAGATTGTGGAGATGTGCCGCCAGAACGCCGCCGAATACCTGGCGCAGGCCAAGGGCAGGACGGGAGAGATCACCGCCGCCGTGGACGAACTCGGACGGCTTCTCGGGCTGTCCTCCCCGCCGGAATACATCGAATCCTACGATATTTCCAACACGCAGGGGGACGACAACGTGGCGGGCATGGTGGTCTTTGAAAACGGCAGACCGCTCAAATCCGCCTACCGCCGATTCCGCATCAAGACCATCGAGGGACAGGATGACTACGGCTCCATGCGTGAGGTCATCACGCGGCGGCTTCTGGAATACAACGAACACAAGGACGAAGGCAAAGGCTTCGGAAGGCTGCCCGACCTGATTCTTCTCGACGGCGGCGAAGGACACGTCAACGCCATTCGCCCCCTGATCGAAGCGTCGGGACTGCCCATCGCCCTCTTCGGCATGGTCAAGGACAGCAAGCATAAAACGCGCGCCATTGCGGCAGGCGGGCGGGAAATATCGCTGACCCGCAGCCGCGCCGCTTTCACACTGGTTTCCACCATACAGGATGAAGTGCATCGCTTTGCCATCACCTACCACCACGCCAGCCACGGCAAATCGGTCATCAAAACCAGTCTCACCGACATCGACGGCATCGGACCGGCGCGGGCGAGGGAACTTCTCAAACATTTCAAGACCCTTTCGGCGGTCTACAACGCCTCTGTGGACGAACTGGCCGCCGTCAAGGGCATGAACCGGACGGCGGCGGAAGCGGTGGCGGCGTATGCGCGCAATAAGAAACCATAAACCGTGTTTTGCCGGTCATTTTATTCACGCGGCATTCCCGCACCGTTTTTCGCCTGTGTAAAAAAGGGTAACAAAAGACAAAGGAAAAACAGAAACTTTTGTGACATTCGACATTTTTCTCGCAAAACACTTTCTATTTCTTACAAAACACTTTACACAGGAAGATTTATGCTGTATAATAATTGACAGGATCAAAGGAACTGCTGTCGGGGGAACCTGCTCTGACGTGCTGCGGTTCACGCGTAGAAAGGAGCGGCTGTCCATGAGAGT